>NZ_JBWGPQ010000002.1:36878-190659 GCF_056331585.1 Thermanaerothrix sp. | reverse complement strand
AACGTCAGATGTGTGTGATTGACAAGTCGGGCTTACCTCACTATAATGGATTTATAACCGAACAGATCATAAAAACGAAGATAAAAAGTACGTGGCGGCGAGGATCCGGATGTCTTATATGGTCGCTTGCCTGATAACTTCAGGCGGACATTCGGGGAGCCAAATAGCGAAACCGGCCCTGGGTCGGTTTTTTATATTCTTTCGAAGGAGGAGGTGTCACCATGACACTAAGTCAACCTGTAGGAGCGGATCTGGATGAGCTTTATGCTGGCCAGCGTTCGCGAGTCATGATTGTTGACGATGATCCAGATACCACCCAATTACTTAAACAGATTTTGCGCTCAGCAGGTTTTGATGTACTAAGCGCTGCGAATGGGGTTGAAGCGCTCAAGAAGTATCATGCCGTTACCCCGGATCTCGTTCTTTTAGATCTGATGATGCCGGAGATGGACGGTTGGGAGGTATTACGCCAATTACGACAATTCAGTCCAACCCCGGTCATGGTGCTGACGGCGATTAATAGCAAAGAAACCTTATTGGACTGTTTTCAATTGGGTGCAGACGACTATCTGACCAAACCATTTTACCGTGGTGAGGTCTTAGCGCGAATTAATGCCGTTCTACGCCGTTCACGGCGTCCTCAGCCAGCCTATCGTTTTGCTTTTCCGAAGATTGGTCTTATTATCGAGAGCCAATCGCGTGAAGTGCGATATAAGGGTGAACGTATCCCCCTCACGGTGAAGGAATTTGAGGTGCTTTCCACTCTAGCCCGGCATGCCCCTGAGGTCGTGGATTACTTGACCCTCTCAGAAGCTGTATGGGGAAAAGATTTGCCTCAGGCGCGCCAGCGCATTAAGTTCTTGATCTACTTGCTGCGTCGAAAATTGGGGCATGTTGACCCTGCCGGTGTCGATTTAATCGTTAACGTGGATCGGTTGGGGTATAAATTGGAAACCGGTGAGGGGTGATTTTTGCGTCAGGGCCAATGAAACTGCATTTTAGATTTGATGGGTGGCGCTTCGGCGGTATCTTATTGCTGCTTGTAGGCGTAATCGGCTTGGGCGTGAGCCTTTATCGGTGGGCGGAGTTGCGGCGCGCTGATCAAGAAGTTGTTGTGTATGAGGAACCATCGTCTCAAAGCGGCTTTGTGCCATTAACGTTGATGAACGTGCAAGAAGGTGCGCCGACATTGGCGATTTCCACGCCTAAGGGCGAGGAATCGGAGCAGGGAATGACTGAGCCGGGGACAAATCAAGCCACGCCCGTCCCTGAGCCAACGCTTACGCCTTTACCCGCAATCCCTCAGCGCCTGATCATCGCCAAAATTGATTTAGATGCGCCAGTTATACCGGTCAAGGCGCGCAAGATCAAAGTGGGTGAGACTATCTACGAACAGTGGCTGGCACCGGATGAGTTCGCCGCGGGTTGGCCTACCGAAACGGCAAGGTTGGGCCAGGTGGGGAATACGGTTCTTATCGGGCATCACAATGTATATGGCAAAGTGTTCGAACGACTTCACGAACTGGAAGCGGGGGATCTCATTGTGATGGAAGGGAGAAATCGGCGTTTCAGTTATCAGATAGTCAACGTGATGATCCTGCCCGAACGAGATGCTGATTTGCAGACCCGCCTAGAGAACGCACGTTGGATTCAGCCCTCTCTGGATGAGCGACTCACCTTGGTCACGTGCTGGCCGGCGAATTCCAATACGCATCGTTTGGTCATTGTGGCACGGCCCATTGGTCAATCTCCCTTGCCGGGCGCCAAACCACAATGAAACAATTCGCTACGACAGCGGAAGTCTTCGTGGTGCCGTATCTTCGGGTTGGGCGATAACAAACAAGCGCCCCCAAGACAGTTCATCACCTTGAGCGATGCAGGTTTGTAAAACCAGGGCGCCTGGATTTTCGTAAATATGCAAGAACAATTCGGTAGCGTTGAGTACCTTTTGTTGAGGATCATCCAGGTTGATAAATTTGGAATAGGGCGAATGGGGCTGTAGGGCTTGGTACCGTTCGATGGTTACAATGCGATAGCGCTTCAAACTGCCATCACCGAAAACCACCCATAAGGTTTGTTTGGGTTGAAGGGCAAAGAAGGCTTGTCCTGCTAAGTGATTATGGGCCAGTAACCCCAAACTACCATAACGTTGAGCGAGGGCAAAGTGGGTGAGTGTGTCCGGTTGGGTGGAAACGAACGCAGGATTAGAGGTGGGCTGCTGCACAATGGGATAAGCCATGATCCCTTCAGCATAAAGGCCAATGGGCTGATCGGCTTGACCATTTAAGGTAAGGCTAGCCCGAAAAGCCTGAAAGGTTTCCAAATTTAGCGATGTAATCATGGATGTGACGACATCGTGTCCGGCGACTAACCCTGGATCTCGTATCGGATGAGAAACAACCACATGTGCTGTTGTGCTTATCCACACCCCAAAGATGAGAAAGAATTTCAACCAGGGTTTTATGGCTCGTGCCAATTGACGTTTGAAGGTGAGGTTGTCCATAGCGCGCTTATTATCCGGAAATTACAGGGGGCTAAGCAAGCGCTATAAGGCGGTTGTAAAGTGTCCTAACAAAAATGAAAGGTTGCCCTTGTGGTATAATCAACCTAAACGGGTGTGGGAATGTGAAACTCTTCGATTAAGGAGTCGGTAGCATGTCTGGACATTCAAAATGGGCAACGATTAAGCGCAAGAAAGGCGCTATGGATGCCAAACGGGGACAATTGTTTACCCGTTTGGCACGTGAAATTGTGTTGGCCGCACGTGAGGGGGGGGGTGATCCTGAAGCCAATGTGCGCTTGCGCCTGGCGATTGAAAAAGCACGTGCCAACAATATGCCCAAAGAGAATATTGAACGTGCCATCAAGCGCGGCACCGGCGAAAGCAAAGAAGGTGGAGCACTGGAGCAAGTCTTTTACGAGGGTTATGCTCCCCATGGTGTGGCCTTGATGATTGAATGCGTGACCGAAAACCGCAACCGAACCGTGGCCGAGATTCGCCATGTTCTAACGCGAGCCGGGGGAAGTTTGGGGGAGGCAGGCTCGGTTGCTTGGCAGTTTAAGCGAGCAGCCTACTTTGCCTTGCAAGGCTCGGAGAAAGATTTTGAGAAGATCTTTGAGGTGGCGGTTGAGGCAGGGGCCGATGACGTCACTATGGATGGGAATATCATCGAAATTGTTGGACCCGTTGAATCGTTCAAGAACCTGTTGGACGGCCTGCGTGGAGCAGGGTATCAGCCAGAGGAAGCCGGATTGCGCATGATTCCCACCCAAGAGATTGAACTAGGCACAGACGAATCACTCCAAGTATTGCGCGCGATTGAAGCCTTAGAAGATTTAGATGACGTGCAGAACGTCTATCACAACCTGCGCATTACTGATGAAGCCTTAATGGCCATTGGCGAAGGTTAACCCCTCATGATGGTCGTGGGTATTGATCCCGGCACCGCCACGACCGGTTATGGAATAGTAGAGGATAAGGGGTATGGTCTGGAAGCCGTAACGTACGGCGTGGTGACCACCGCGCCTTCTTTGCCTTTAGAACAGCGCTTAGCCCAACTCTTTGATGCGCTTAGCGCGCTCATTCAGCGCTTCAAACCCGAAAGTGCCGCGGTGGAGCAATTGTTCTTTCAGCGCAATGTGCGTACGGCCATCGCCGTAGGACAGGCGCGAGGGGTGGCTTTATTGGCACTCGCCAAAGCAGGCCTGAGCGTTGGTGAGTACTCACCACTAGAGGTCAAGCAAGCGGTGACAGGATATGGGGGAGCAGACAAAAACCAAGTTCAGCACGTGGTACAGTTACTCCTTAATCTTCCCGAAGTGCCCCACCCGGATGATGCCGCGGATGCGTTGGCGGTTGCCATCTGCCATTTACATCATTTGCGCACAGCCCGGCAATGGATGGTCTGATTATCAGCCCTGCTAACCCACGGCTTAAATTGATCCGACGATTGCGCGAACGTAAGGTTCGCGAACAGTATGGCTTATTTTATATCGAGGGCATTCGGTTGGTCGCCGAAGCCATCCAGCAAGATTGGCCCATTGAGATGCTGGTGGTAGCGCCACAACGCTTGAGCAGTGAGTTTGCCTGGCAACACGTTGAGCAAGCGCGCCAAAAAGGGGTGCGGGTTGTTGAAGTTAGCGCGAAGGTGTTTGAAAGCCTTGCGCTTAAAGAAAACCCGCAGGGCCTTGCAGCCGTGGCGCGCCAGCGCTGGGCACCGCTATCTATGGTCAATCCCAATGCCGGTGAATTATGGGTGGCGTTAGAAGCCATCCAAGATCCTGGTAATCTAGGCACCATTCTGCGCACGGCAGATGCTGTCGGTGCTAAAGGGGTGATCCTCTTGGAGCACACGACCGATCCGTATGATCCGGCGGCGGTTCGGGCCAGTATGGGGGCGGTTTTCACTCAACGATTGGTCCGCACCACCCAGGAAGAGTTTTTACAATGGTGTGCCCAGGCTCACCCAACCCTGATTGGAACTTCAGACAAAGCCCACCAGGATTACCACGAGTTTATTTATCCTCAGGGTTTAATCGTGATGATGGGCAGTGAACGCGAAGGGCTTTCACCACACTATGCGGCATTGTGTCAGGCGATGGTGGCTATTCCTATGGTAGGGCGGGTGGATTCGCTTAATGTTGCCATAGCAACGGCAATTGTTTTATATGAGATTTTTAATCAACGTCGGCGGCGGGAAAGTCGGCCGGGTTTGGGTGCAAATAAGGAGTAGACAGCATGATCGCGTTTATTGAAGGGGAAGTGGCGCATGTGGGTGATGATCACCTTGTCCTGCGTTTGGGTGGGTTGGGGCTGCAGGTTTTTGTGCCGGCAGCCTTAGCGCGGCAAGCTCAGGTGGGGGTACCCATGTTTCTTCACACCCACTTGGTCGTGCGCGAAGATGGGTGGACGCTCTATGGCTTTGAAACCGAGATAGAACGACATTATTTCACCCTGTTACTTGGGGTGAATGGGATAGGACCGCGGCTGGCGCTGGCGATTCTGAGCGCTTTGTCGGTGGGTTTGATCCAGCAGGCCGTACACGGCGAACAACCTGACCTCCTGGCTCGTGTGCCTGGAGTGGGGCGCAAGACGGCTCAAAAGATCATCCTTTATTTGCAGGATAAAATTGGGCGTGAAGAATCATTCACCGGCTTGGCGGGGTTTAGTGAGGTGGATCATCAGGTATTGGAGGCATTAACGCATCTGGGCTATAGTGTAGTGGAAGCCCAAGCGGCTCTTCAATCCATCCCACGTGATGCCCCTCCGGATGTAGAAGAGCGGTTACGCCTGGCACTACAACATCTCGCCCCTTAACCGCATGAAGGGTTTTTCTGGACAAAGGTGTGTGTTTCAGGTATGATTGTTTCGTGTTTTGTCCTCTTGTGAATTTAAGGCTAAGGCACTAACTTCAATGGATAACTTAGAACATTTCTTCAAGGAGGGCTGATGACCGATCTTATCCAGCAAATTACCACCGAGTTGAAGCAACGCATTGAAGCCTACCAACCGCGGCTGGAAGTCCGTGATGTTGGCACGGTGATTGAATCCGGCGATGGGATTGCCCAGGTAGAGGGATTAACGACCGTACGTTCTCAAGAGTTAGTGGAGTTTGAAAATGGTATCATGGGAATCGCCTTCAACCTGGAAAAAGATAAGGTCGGGGTCATCGTCTTGGGAGATTTTTCGACTATTACAGAAGGAATGCAGGTGCGAACCACGGGGCGTATCGCCTCCGTTCCCGTAGGCGATGGGTTGATCGGTCGGGTGGTCAATGCGCTGGGTGAACCCATAGATGGTAAGGGCCCAATTAGCTTCACGCGCTACCGACCGATTGAACGTATTGCCCCCGGTGTGGTGGAACGGCAAGATGTGGATACCCCAGTCCAGACCGGGATCAAAGCCATTGACGCCATGATCCCGATTGGACGGGGGCAGCGTGAACTGATCATTGGTGATCGTCAAACGGGTAAGACGGCAATTGCGATTGATACGATTATCAATCAGAAGGGCAAAGATCTCATTTGTATTTATGTCGCCATTGGGCAGAAGAAGGCCGCCATTGCCCGTACGATTGCTTTGCTTGAGCAATATGGGGCGATGAACCACACCGTAGTGGTAATGGCCTCGGCAGATGACCCGGCGGCGATGCAGTATATCGCGCCCTATGCTGGGTGTGCCATCGGCGAGGAGTTTATGGAAAATGGGCGCGATGCGCTGGTGGTGTACGATGATCTTTCCAAGCATGCCTGGGCATATCGTCAAATCTCGTTGCTGTTGCGCCGCCCACCTGGGCGAGAGGCTTATCCCGGTGATGTATTCTATCTCCATTCCCGTTTATTAGAACGTGCTGCGCGCCTTGCGACTCACTACGTTATTGTGCCGAAAGATTATCCTCATCCCAAGGCTAAGGCCGAGGATGGTGTGAATGGACAGGTCTTCAAAGGCCCCCGTTCAAAGATGGAGGCCGACGAGGCGCTCAAGGCGATGCCAAACGCCGAAAACTACAAGGTCGTGCCGGTCGAGGGCACTGGCGGATCGTTAACAGCGCTTCCGATCATTGAAACACTACTGGGTGATGTCTCGGCCTATATTCCCACCAATGTTATTTCGATTACCGATGGGCAAATTTATCTTGAGACCAGCCTGTTCAATGCGGGAATTCGCCCGGCGATCAATGTGGGTATCTCCGTATCGCGTGTGGGTGGGGCGGCTCAAACCAAAGCCATGAAACAGGTGGCAGGGCGTTTGCGCCTGGATATGGCAGCCTTCCGTGAGTTGGCAGCCTTTGCCCAGTTTGGTTCTGATTTGGATAAGGCTACTCAAGCGCAACTTAATCGCGGTCTGCGCCTGCAAGAGATACTCAAACAACCGCAATATGAGCCGATGTCATTGGAAAATCAGGTTATTGTGCTCTTCGCCGGGGTTAATGGCTTTGCCGATCAGGTGCCAGTGGAACGGGTTAAGGCCTGGGAAGCGGCACTTCTGCGTTATATGGAATCCTCACATCCTGAAATTGGGCGGGATATTGCTGAAAAGAAAATGATCACGCCGGAAACTGAAGCGCGACTGCGTGAGGCGCTCCAGGCGTTTAGCAATACCTGGCTCTAAGGCGGGGGAAAATAATGGCGTCCATCCGCGAGATGCGTAACCGTATTCGCTCGGTCAAGAACCTGGCCCAGGTGACCAAGGCGTTGGAAACCGTCAGTGCCAGCAAGGTACGCCGGGCTATTGCGGCTTACTCTCAAACCCGTCCATATGCTGAAAAGGCCTGGAAATTATTGTTACATCTGGCACGTCAGCCCGGCGCCGGAAGTCTGCACCCATTACTGACCCAGCGTGCCGGCAATGGTCCGGTTCTGGTCATTCTCGTTAGTTCCGATCGCGGCTTGGCTGGCGCGTACAACGTCAATATTATGCGCCATACCCTGCAGGTCTTTCGTGATTTTGATGCGCCGGTCAGTTACGTGGCGGTGGGAAAGAAGGGAGCGGCCATGCTATCGCGGAGGCGGCGTAGCGTCGTGGCAGAATTTGTAGATTTGCCGGCCACGCCACGTTTTGTGGACTGTGCCCCCATTGGGCAATTGGCAATTGATGAGTTCCTGGCAGGACATTACGATCAGGTTTATATTGCTTATACCGAGTTCATCAGTATGTTGCGCCAGGAACCGCGGGTGCGTAAATTACTGCCTTTGGAACCCCAAATTGTGCCCATGGATGTTCACTCCCCGGAAGCCACGCATCCCACGCATGCCGTTTTTACGTATGAGCCGGGGCACACCGAAATCTTAAATGAGATTTTACCGCGCTTTACGTCGCTTCAAATTTATCGGGCTATTTTATCGGCCATTGCCAGTGAGCATGCGGCACGTATGGTGGCCATGCGGAATGCCACGGAGAATGCACGCGAGTTGATAGCAGCATTGCAATTGGATTACAACAAAGCCCGCCAGCAAGCCATCACCAGTGATATGCTCGATATATCTGCAGGAGCCGAGGCGCTGGCGCAAAACTTGGCTGAACCGGCTCGATGACGTCAGCATATTGGGAGGAGCTTTTTGATGAATCAGGCTAGTGGTCGCATCGTTCAAATCCTAGGTGGTGTCGTTGATGTTGTCTTTCCAGCCGGGGATTTGCCCGAACTTTTCGAGGCACTGGAAGTACTTCGCCCTGAAGGTAAGCCCCTGATTCTAGAGGTTGAACGTCAGTTACCCGATAACTGGGTGCGCTGTATTGCGATGGATTCTACCGATGGTTTGATGCGCGGCTTACCGGTGCGCCGTACTTATGCTCCGATTACAGTGCCGGTAGGGCCGGCAACGTTGGGGCGTGTATTTAATGTGCTGGGGCAACCTGTGGATGGCAAGGGGCCAGTGGTTTCTGATGTGTATTATCCCATTCGGCGACCGGCGCCTAAATTTGCCGAGCAATCCACCCGTGTGGAAGTTTTTGAGACCGGTCTAAAGGTTATTGATCTGATCGCACCGTTTACCAAGGGTGGCAAGACGGGTATTTTTGGCGGTGCCGGGGTGGGAAAGACCGTTATTATCATGGAATTAATCCGTTCCATTGCAACTGTGCACCAGGGCAACTCGGTCTTTGCCGGGGTGGGTGAACGAACCCGCGAGGGCACTCAACTCTACCGCGAGATGCTCGAATCGGGGGTGATGAAGGATACGGTTATGGTGTTTGGGCAGATGAATGAGCCGGCGGGGGTGCGCCTGCGTGTGGCTTTAACAGCACTCTCTATGGCAGAGTACTTCCGTGATCAGGGTAAGGATGTTTTGCTGTTTATTGACAATATTTTCCGCTTTACCATGTCCGGCTCGGAAGTCTCGGCTCTGCTGGGCCGTATGCCCTCGGCGGTTGGCTATCAGCCTACATTGGCGACCGAGATGGGCGAACTGCAAGAACGCATTACCTCTACCCGCCATGGCTCGATTACGTCTATGCAGGCGGTTTATGTGCCTGCTGATGACTATTCCGATCCGGCGCCGGTGACCACCTTTGCCCACCTTGATGCAACGATTGCCCTGGAGCGGTCAATTGCGGAAAAAGGAATCTATCCTGCTGTGGATCCTCTGGCTTCCACCTCACGTATTCTGGACCCGCGCATCGTGGGCGAGGAACATTACACCACCGCACGCGAGGTGCAGCGCGTTTTACAGCGCTACAAGGACTTGCAAGATATTATCGCCATCTTGGGTATTGATGAATTGAGTGAAGAGGATAAGTTGCTCGTCTCGCGGGCGCGCAAAATTGAGCGCTTCTTCTCTCAGCCCATGTTTGTGGCGGAGCAGTTCACCGGGTTGGAAGGCCGTTACGTGCCTTTGCGTGAAACTGTGCGTGGTTTTCGCGAGATCCTTGACGGTAAGTGCGATGACATGCCTGAGCAGGCTTTTTATATGGTGGGTACCATTGATGAGGCGCGTGAGAAGGCGCAAAAGTTGCTTGAAACCACCGCATGAGGGAATAGCGCATGCCGATTCGCTGTGAAATTGTTTCTCAAGACCGCGTGGTTTTCTCGGGGGATGCGGATATTGTCATCCTGCCGGGGGTTGAAGGCGAGATGGGCATCTTGCCTAACCACGCCCCCTTGCTTACGGCGTTGCGCTATGGGATTATTATCCTGCGAAAACAGGGCGAAGAGCAGTATTTCACCGTTGCCGGTGGGGTAGCGGAAGTGCAGCCCGATCAAGTGACCGTGCTGGCCGATGCAGCGGAAAATGTGATGGAGATCAATGTCCAGCGCGCTGAGGCTGCGAAGCGTCGAGCGGAAGAGCGGCTGAAAGCGGGCATTCCTCAGGATTCAGATGAGTATTTCGAATTGCAGGCGGCCTTGCGGCGCTCGAATTTGCGTCTTGAAGCCGTACGACGCTACCGACAGCGGATGCAGCGTGAGCGTCGAGAGTAGGTAAGACGATGCTGGGGAAAGAAAGGAATTAAGTTACTATGCCCCTATTATCGCGTGAATTGGGTATTGACCTGGGCACGTTCAATACCGTTATTGCCGAAGGCAACCAGATTCTGCTTCAAGAACCTACGGTTGTAGCCATCGTAGTGGATGAACAGAAACTGGTGGAATGGGGGCAGGCTGCCAAGGATATGATTGGGCGTGTTCCGGAACGCATTCAAGTGGTTCGCCCGCTGCAGCATGGCGTTATTGCAGAGTATGAGGTAACCGAAATTTTGCTCCAATACTTGATCAAAAAGATTTGTGGCCCGATGCTTTTCTTCCGCCCACGGTTGATGGTCACGATTCCCTATGGAATTACCAGTGTCGAGACACGAGCAGTTCACGAAGCCGGTTTAGAGGCCGGCGGTCGAGAGGTCTACCTGATTCAGCAGCCCTTGGCCGCAGCGCTGGGGTTGGATTTGCCTGTCAATACCCCAAGTGGTAATATGATTATTTCGCTAGGCGGAGGAACAAACCAGGTTGCGGTGTTAGCCCTAAATGATATTGTGGCAGCTGAAACTGCGCGCACCGGTGGGCTAGCCATGGATGAGGCTATCATGACGTATGTACGTAAGAAGTATGGGGTCATAATTGGCCAACCAACGGCTGAGCAACTCAAAATTCGCATTGGGGCCGCGGTACCTCAGGAAGAACAGCAAAGTTTAGAAGTGCAAGGCCAGGATCAGGTTACCGGACTGCCTCGTCCGGTGACACTGACGACAGCAGACATTGTGGATGCCTTGGAAGAACCGCTGGAGGCAATTGTGACCTTAGTGCGGCGGGTATTGGAGAAGACGCCACCCGAATTAATTGCGGACATTATTGACCGCGGGGCGGCCCTATGCGGAGGGGGCGCACTCTTGCGCGGCATAGATACCTACCTCACGAAATCACTGGGCATCCCGGTTTATCTGGTGGATAATCCCACTACCTGCACCGCTCAGGGCGCGGCTAAAGCCCTGGCAATGCGTGACCTGCTGCGGCGCAGTTTGGTTTACGTGTAGTGTCTTCGTCTGATCCCCAAACGCTTCCGCCTCAATCCAAGTAATAGGTCATGTGTTGGAGTTTGAGGATGGGATCAATGTTCTCAACAATGATCCCAGGGGGAACGACAAGGTGAATCGGTGCGTAGTTGAGAATGGCGCGGATCCCGGCTTCAACCAAACAATCGGTGACTTTCTGGGCTTCGGCGGCTGGAACAGTTAGCATGGCGATCTTCACCCCGGTTTGGCGAATGCGTTCCGGGATGGTGGCGCTGTCTTCGATTACAAGATGACCAATGCGTTTCCCAATTTTTTTGGGATCGTTATCAAAGGCCAGGACAATACGGAAACCGCGGTTGGTGAATCCTTGATAACGGGCCAGAGCGCTTCCCAAGTCGCCCACACCCACCAGCGCCAGATCCCACATGCGGTTGAGATTAAGGATTGCGCGCAATTGCTCGATTAAGAATTCCACTGAATAACCGGTGCCTTGTTTGCCAAATTCGCCAAAATGGGATAAGTCCTTGCGAATCTGAGCGGCGGAGATACCGAGTCGCTGTCCCAGTTCCAATGACGAGGTTGTTGTTATGCCTTCAAGACGCATGCGTTCTAGCGCTTGTAAGTAACGAGGTAATCTTCCGATGACAATATCGGGTACACTTTGTTCGGCCATTGCGACCTCTGTTGTGAAAGATTCTACAGATATTATACTGTTTTTAGGACAATCGCATTAATGCAAAATGATTTCTAATAGAAGATTTGTTGGGTCTTTTATGGTAAGTAGAGCTAAAGGAAAAGGAAGATAATGCCCGGCAGGATAATCCCGGTTAGGATCTTCAGGTAGTCCCAACCAGGGCAGTGCGTCTGTGAAAGATGTGATCTCAATGTCGCCCTGGCTTACCTTGATCTCCACAAACCCTTGTCCTAGAACAGCCCAAACAACATGATTGGGAGCAATATGGCTGAGATAGTAACGTTGTGCCCAATGGGGTGTTAGGCGTTGTTCGGATGATACAACGAGGGGCAACCAGAGGTTGCAATTGGAGAAAATCCCACTTAATTCAAGGGTCAGTCCTTTGGGCTGCAGGCAGTACTGCTTTGTTACCCTGTTGGAAGGGTTAGTCAAGGTGAGGCAATAAGAATCCATGGCCGCGACCTGGTAGGGGGTTTCCAGCGGTGGGGAGATGACTGCACCGGGAATCACACCGGGGTCAGCCCAAAGACCATTTTCCGGATTCCACAGGGATGGATCGCTCAAGCCCACCGCTAATTGAGCGCTCGAGGCCACAATGGGGATTGCGTGCCCGGATTGGATCAGGCTGAGGTATGCTAACCGTCCATCTTGGGGGTCAATGATGGCAAATGCGGTAGTGCTACTGAGTATACATTCTGGGTGGTGATCGGCATCCAGATCGCGCTCGCAGGTTTGAAGATCAGTGGGATTCAAAGCCCAGATCAGGGCTTCCCTCAGGTAACCCAATTCACCCTGGTACTGCCTCCGTAGCGCCTGGAGAGCAGTATCGGCAGTAGGATGGCTAAGCAGGGCAGTGGTGAGAATTAAACTGGTGCGAAGTGCCTCAGTGCGCGAAGTTACAGGGGTTTGTTCTAAGGTCTCGATGGTAGCCTTCAACTGCGCCTGCCAGTCTGCATCAACCGGGGTGATAGGAATCGAGGACGCCTTGGTGCACCATAGATCAGAGCAGGGTAGAACGGCTTCGAATGCAACTTTCTGAGCGGGGAAAAACTGAAGGTCATTTGCGTTAAGCACGCGAATCCAAGGATGATTGGCGAGATAGGCCATAGCAGTAAAGACTATACTGCGATCTCCCCAGGGGCTTCCGGGCAGGCTCTCACCTAGGATGACGACATCCGTTTTATCCGGTGAAAGGGCGGAGTTAATCAGCGCTTGTTTGACGGGAAGCGTAAAATCCCTGGTGGAGTCTATTTGGGGATCAACAGGCTGGCTTGATAAAAAACTGGTAGGAAGCGGGATCAAGCGGGTTTGGTTTACCTGAAAAATATGAGGGGAGCCCTTGTAACGAAAGAAGTAAGTCTGGCCAGGGGGGAGATTCGTCACGGAAAAGGCACCGAAGTTTACTGTGGAAGCGCCGAAGTCGAATTTGGCACGATTATCCTGGGCTAGTGAATAAGTCCAAGGAGTTATAGGAGGTGCACCGATGGCAGGTGTAGGCAGGATTAGTGTTCCCTGACGATAAGCGTCTTGTACTACTTTCAGACCCCCGACCGTATCAAGTCCGGCTAGCGAGGTAGGCTGGAGCAGATCGGTCAGGATAATGGGAATATGATAATAAGAAGCGGCTTCGATTAGATGACGTAATCCGTGCCGCTGCCCGTAGGGCCCGGTGTGAGCTCCATCCCAACGGCGCAAGGTCTGGGCTGGGGTTGCGGCGGGTAAGGTATCCCAAAAGACCAGTGCGACTGGTGCTGGCGGTGGGGGTGAAGCGGATAATGCAAATGGACCAATAGAATCGGCAATTAAATCTTGACCTGGTAACGTGCTCCAAGCCATGAATGTAGCCTGATGCTGAGAGCCCGGAAAAAGGTAGCGATTCAGGCGGATGGTCCAGGTATCCTGTTGCGGATCGCGCAGTATGAGGGGTTTTAGGGGGACCAATTCTCCTGAGGGCCATCTCATGGTGGGCTTATGATTGGCTTGGATAATGATTAAGGCATCCCATGCCCTGGGGCTGGTGGCTTGAATAGGCAAAACGAAACTGCCCCCGGGATGCCAATCCATCGCTAAATAGAGATCACAATCTGTTTGACTCAGGCTGTTTAGAAAATCCAGACGAATCTCAAGGTCGGCACGATAGGTACGGGCATAGGCAGCAATAAAATCACATTGGGGTGGGGTTTCTATATCGATGGGATCCAGTTGCCGTACATCTGTATAGCGCCATTGGGGAGGGAGTGGCGTGGTATTCCTGGCGAGCATGTCTATCCCTAAGGCCAGGGGCAACCAGGCCAGGGCGAGAAGTGGCGCAAGGACACGGCGAAGGATTGCGCCAGACAAGTCATGTAGCGCTTTCATGGCTTACGCTATTATAAGGGTTGGCGGAAAATAAAAAAACGGAGCCGAGAAGGCTCCGTTTTGGTTAAAAGGAATGTTTTTATCCTTAATCGCGGCGGCGTCCCATTAAGAGGAAAACGTAGTAAAGCACCGTGGTAATGGCTTGAATGGCTGCGGCAACATAGGTGAGCGCGGCCGCATCTAACACACTGCGCACCCCTTCCATTTCCTGGTTATAGATTATGCCTGAGGTTGCCAGCCACTTCTTGGCTCGATTCGAAGCGTCAATTTCCACTGGCAGGGTGATCAGGGCGAAGAGAGCGGTCAATCCGAACAGTCCCACCCCCAACCAGGCGATGGAATCGGCCTGGAAGAGAAAACCAAGCACAAAAATGATAGGACCGAGCCAGGAACCGATTTGTACTGTAGGCACAATCGCCGTGCGTAGTTGAAGCATGGCATAGGCCTGGCTGTCTTGAATCGCATGCCCGGCTTCGTGAGCGGCTACGCCGGCGGCGGCCACACTGGGGCTGGAGTAGACCTCTGGACTCAATCGCAGCACTTTTGCGCGTGGATCATAATGGTCACTCAGAAATCCTCCTGCTTGTTCAACTCGCACATCTTGCAAGCCGTACATGTCGAGCATGCGCCGTGCAATTTGAGCTCCACTTAGGCCGCTCATAGTGCGCACGCGCGAGTATTTGCTAAAAGCTGCTTGGACCTTGTATTGAGCCCATAAGCCCAAAATCAACGCCGGCAGACTGAAAAGCAGGTACAAACCGTAGCCACCAAATAAGAATGGGTAGTACATTGTCGTCCTCCTTATCCTTGTCTCGCTAATGACATTATAACCAGTTCACTGGAATTTATACCAACAGAATATAAGCGGGGTATTAACATATGAATGAGTTTTCGATGAAGTATTAAAAACAAAAAACTCAAGTGCGCCCGCCGAGACTCGAACTCGGGATTTTACCTCCGGAGGGTAACGTGATATCCACTTCACCACGGGCGCATTGAGTGCCACTCAAATTTTACCACAATTTGGAGAGTCCTTAAGGTTGAGCGAGGAGGTCATGCAACGGCTTGCTGCTCATAAAAGCGAGCAATTTCATCCCGTGCAAAGCGGGGTAAGGGCCGTTCTTGCCCTTGGATGATGAGGAACACCTCCGGTGTGCCAACTTCTACGCGCCCGATAGCGGCGGCAGGAATACCGGCTGAGGTAAGGACCTTTAGAATCTGTGGGGCATCGTGGGGGTGCGCGGTCAGCAGCAAAGCGCCTGAGGCCAGCGTCCCCAAAGGATCAAGGCCAAAAAAGGCACAGATCTTTTGGGCTAACGGTGATATAGGGATGGCACTTTGTTCCACACACAAGCGGACTCCAGCGGCTTCGGCAAGTTCCCACAGCGCCGTTGCTAATCCGCCTTCAGTGGGATCATGCATGGCGGTGACCCGACCAGCGGCAATGGCCAGTTGGGCATCATGTAGTACACTAATGCCTGGCTCGTAAATGTAACGTTGTGCGGTTTGGATTTCTTCAGGGGTTAGGATTTCCTCCAATCGGTGGGCAAACTCTCGGGCAAGAATTGCACATCCTTCGATAGGGATGCCTTTAGTTAGGATAATCACATCTCCGGCTTGAGCACCGCGCGGGGTGATCACGTGCGCTTTCTCGATTTCGCCGATCAGCGTGGTCACAACAATGGGGCGATGCAGATCATAGGTGATCTCGGTATGGCCTCCGATCAAGGTTATTCCCAACTGCTGACAGGTTTGGAAAATTTGCCGTCCAATTGTGCTCACCAGTTCGGGGGTGGTTTTGCCCTCGGGCAAGAGAAGAGTTGTCAGCATCCAACGTGGTAAGGCGCCGGTCGTGGCAATGTCGTTGCTGGCGATTTGCACGGCGTACCAGCCAATCTCTTGTGTAGCAAATGTGATCGGTTCAGTCTTGAGCACCAGGGCAGTCTCTCCCATATCCAAAACAGCGCAATCCAGACCGATTCCAGGCCCTAGTAGAACGCGCTCATGGTGGCTGGGGGCTTGTGCCAGCAAGTCGGCCAGAAGATGATGCGGTAATTTTCCTACCGGTAGCACGGCATTCATGATGAATCTCCATTGCAATAATTTAAGACCTTCTCAATAAAGGGCAGCATACGTTCGTAGTGCGAGCCCTTCCAGTATATCTGACCACATTGGGTACAGCGATCGAATTCATCGTAGTATAACTGCGTCAGCGGTTCCAAACGGTCTAGAATTTCCTGCTTGCTAACCGACTCTAATAACCCGTTGCAGCGCGGACAACGTTGAAAAGGGGTAACCAGGTGTTTGAGGTTGAAGCGTCGAATGATTTCGAAGACTTGGTCGCGAGGATTGTGGGCGCGCACGCAATATCCGCGCCGAACGAGATTGCGCTTGAGCAAGCCGCGATCACGGGTGAGCAGGATACGGTCTTCGCGATTGGCAATCAGTGCCAGGTCGCAATCTTGCCAGTTAGGATCGTATAAGGCATCGAATCCCAATAGCCGTAGGTAATGGGTAAGTTTGCCTAAGTGGTTATCTAACACAAAGCGGGGGTCGAGGGTGAGGGCATCGCTCCCGTTCAGGGTAAAGGGATAGACGTGGATGTCATCGCCATCCTGGACGTGATAGGTAAGAGGTTGAGGGTGGCCGTTGACTTCGACATATCCAACCTCGGGATGCGGCACGCCTAACGTTTCGATGATGTGCTTGAGCGCAGTTTTTTCCTTGACCCAATAGTTGATCGTTTGTTCGCGTTGAGTCACAGGAAGAAAATCGTTTAAGCAACCGTGAAAACGGAGGTAAATCCATCCCATAGCAAACTTACTCAATATACAAACTCACGAATATCGTAGCGGCTAATGTGGGGCGTGCCGCGCTCTTCGCTAAAAACCAAACGTTCTTCAATCTCTTGGCCTTGCATAAGGCGTTCCTCGGGTGAAAGAGGATGCAGACCTGCTTCGTAAGCGTGTTGGACATAAGGCATCCCCTCGCTCTCGATCAATTCCGAGAAGTAAATGATGTCCTCCATATCGAGCGGCATGCTGTTAAGCGCTTGGATCGTATCTTCGACGTGCTGAAGGGCGAAGGTGTGCCCGCCTGCGCCTAATAGGATGATGATCCCGACGGCTACGCCGGCGCTCTTAAGGGCTTCGACTGTACGGATAACATCCTCGGGCTCACCGGGTTTTTGCAAAAAACGTAATAACTCGGCGTTCCCCGATTCCATGCCGATATAGACCCGTTTGAGACCCAGCGCGGCCAATTGGGCAAAATCGGCAGGGCTTTTTTTCTCTCCACTAAAGCCATCCAAAAAAGCGTAAATTCCACCCAAGGCTTCGACATCAAAGTGTTCATGAACGCTCTGGAATAATGGCACCAAGCGCGGCATGGGTACCACCAGGGCGTTGGCATCTCCTAGAAAGATGGTTCGGCGCAGGCTCAGTCCAGGGCCCAGAAAAGCCTTAACAGCCAAGATGTGATTTTGAAATGCGTCGGGCGTTTTGATGCGAAAGGGGCGGTCGCGGTAAAAGTTGCAGAAGGTGCAGGTATTGAAAGAGCACCCTTCGGTGGCTTGTAACACCACTGCCATGTACTGATCGGGAGGCAGGATACCGATGGGTTTATACACATGAAAATACTGGGCTGCATCGGCGGTGGCGCGCTGAGGGTCAAATCCTGCCGCTGTTCTTACCATTTCTGTTTCGTCATCCGAGAGCAGGCGTTCCAGGTGTGCCTCCCCATTTTCAATGGCGGTGAGCAGAGTGCGCATTTGTTGATGCGCACGATATATCCACCCTTCCGCTTCGGTAGGTGAAAGCCAACGCCGTGCTGCCTGATTGCCTGGTTGGCGCCATTTGGCGACAACCTTGCCATCCAGGCCACGGCGAAACGATATCCCGTTTTCGAGCCCTGTCCAGAGGCGCCCAGCGCAGTCATAACCATAGACCGTGGTTTGTCCGGTCTGCTCGAAACTGACGGTTAGGCCACTGGACTTGAAACTTAAGGTCAGTTTATAACCCCTCCAGGTGCCTAGAACAACCATGGACGGATGATCCTTCAAAATGAGGTTATTTGTGTTTCAAGTATAACAGACTGGTGGCTATTAAAAGTGGTTGATCCATTTTCAAATATTTGGTTGCACAAGCGGAAAATTTGTTCTATAATCAAATTGCCATGGACTGGCTTCAGAAACTTGCCTTACTTTCTCAAGACGATGGATTAGAGGTGGATGCGGAGCCTAACCCTGGGGGCCAAGCCCCGCCTGTCTGCCATACGGCGCGATCCACTCAAACGGCTACGCGCCTTTTAGATCATATCAGCCACGTAACCTTGCAGGGTGGGCGGAAAATCCCGGCGCTGAAGGTACTCCTGACCTCGGTGTGTGAATATAACTGCGCTTATTGTCCGTTTCGAGTCGGACGAGATTTTCGACGGGCGACTTTTCAGCCGGAAGAATTAGCGCGGGCATTTCTTCAGATCTACAATGCTGGCCTAGTAAAGGGTTTATTTTTATCTTCGGGGATTGCCGGGGGAGGAATCCGCACCCAGGATCGTTTGATTGCTACCGCGGAAGTTTTGCGCAACAAACTGGGATTTCAGGGCTACTTGCATCTGAAATTGATGCCAGGTGCCGAACCGGCGCAAGTAGAACGAGCGGTGGCATTAGCCTCACGGGTTTCGATTAACTTAGAAATGCCGGGGAACCAATACCTGGAGCACTGGGCGCCGCGCAAAGTACCGCAAAACCGATTGTTAGAACCCCTCCAATTGGCCCACCAGGCGGTGCTTAACCAGCAGTACCGCTCCAACCCACGTTGGATTTCACTCACTACCCAATTCGTGGTCGGAATTGGAGAAACGGATGCTGAATTACTCCAAATCACAGCCCACCTCTACCGCCAGTTAGGGCTTAGCCGGGTTTATTACTCCGCCTTTCGCCCGATTGAAGATACCCCGCTAGAAGATCATCCAGCGGAACACCCACAACGCGCACTGCGTCTTTACCAAGCCTCTTTTCTGTTACGGGATTATGGATTCAGTGTTGATGAACTACCCCTGAACCCAGATGGCAGGTTGGCGCTTGAGGTGGACCCCAAAATGGCTTGGGCGCAACGTTACCTTACCCATCCTCTGGAGGTTAACCGCGCTTCCCGCGAAGAGTTAATACGCGTTCCGGGGATTGGTCCAAGGTCGGCTCTAGCGATCATTCGCGTGCGTCGTCTTTCTCGGCTGCGGGATTTACGGCAGTTGCGCCAATTAGGCGTGAACGTAGAACGAGCGGCGCCCTACCTTTTGCTAGATGGTCGGCAACCCGCGCGGCAATTGACGTTCACATTCTGAGTGTAAAAGATGCTGACGGCAGCAGAAGAATTTCTGCAAACACAACAGATTCCTTATCGCGTTTTCATTCACTCCCAACCGCCACAAGATTTGGCGCAAGCAGCGGCTGAGCGTGGACAGCAGATTACTCAGGTGATCCGCACCTTGCTTTTTCGGATTGCCAAAAATGAATTCGTGGTCGTGCTCATTCCAGGAGGTTATCATGTGCACTGGCCAACCTTACGACACTATCTGGGACATCGGCGGGTGACTTTGGCGAGCGATGAAGAGGTGCTCCGGGTCACGGGATATGCACCGGGTAGTGTATCCCCATTGGGGTTGCCGTTGCACTTACGTATTCTGGTTGATCCCGGGGTTTTTGCTCCAGAAGAGGTTTCGATTGGTTCAGGTTTCCCGGGAAAGGCACTTATCTTAAGGCGAGACGATTTGATTGCGGCATTGGGTAAATTCGAATTAGTGGATCTGAAAGCCATGGAGCATGGCAAAGGCTTCGACGAATAACGCCAATAACGATAATATTTGTTATAATATTCGACATGAAAACGACCCGCAAGACCAAGAAGCAACCCCAATCGCAAGGTACGCGGCGTATTGTACCCTGGGTGTTTATCCTGATCGGTTTAGGATTGATGCTGTATGGAGCGTGGGGGTTCCTGATGCAGAATCAATCACAACCGACAACGACCGTTGGTAATTCCGCGAATATTCCCTACCCAAAGGTTGAGCGGATCACTCTCGAAGAGGCTAGGCGTGTTTATGATGAGGGAAGCGCCGTTTTTCTGGATGTGCGGCCGGCCAGTGCTTATGCTACCAGCCACATTCCGGGTGCGCTCAATATTCCGGTGAATGAATTGCCCCAACGGATCAACGAACTTGACCCCTCGCGCTTGATTATCACGTACTGTACCTGACCGGCTGAAGAATCGAGCGCCCGTGCGGCGCAGTATCTCTTAGATCAGGGCTTTCAGAAGGTGAAACCAATCTTAGGTGGTTTTGCGGCCTGGACTGAAGCGGGTTATCCGGTTGAGCCGTAACCTGCCGAGGAGGGCCTGGGGGAAACCGCTGAGAAAACGGCCCAACGTTGCGTTATAATCAAATCAAGCCCACATTGTGGTGTGGGTCAGTGGTGCATTGGCTGATGGGTGTGGCCATGAGTCGAAGACTAGCGGTTGATTTTGGTACCTCGAATACCATACTGGCTTTCTGGGATACTGAAGTCCAGCAGCCCCAGTTGCTGCATTTACCAGATTACGGGCGTCAACAGGAAAGCGAGGGCGGGGTTATTTCTTATATCCCCTCGGTCATTCATTATAGTAGTGAGCAAGATTACTGGATTGGTCAGCAGGTGTTTGAACGTGGTCTGTATGCGTCACCCTACACGGTGCGCTGGATGAAACGGTATATCAGCCATCGTTCACCGCTACGCCTACGGGTCGGCCAGCGCGACATTCGCCCGGCTGATGCCGGGCGCGATTTCCTGCGCACCGTGTTGTTTTTTGCGCTCGAAGAATTGCACCCCGATGAAGAGGTTGGATTTAGCGTCCCCGTTGAGGCTTTTGAGCACTATGAGAATTGGCTGTTGGTTCTGGCAGAGGAGTTGGGAATTCGTCGCTTTCGCGTTATAGATGAACCTTCCGCAGCGGCGCTGGGGTATGGGTTGAGCCTGCACCCTGGCCAGGTTTATCTAGTGTTCGATTTCGGTGGGGGAAGCCTGGATGTTTCAGTCATCCAACTCGGCGAGTCCGCTGATGCCCGCGGGCGTCATTGCCGCGTGTTGGGTAAGGCGGGACGTGACCTGGGAGGCGCGCGAATTGACCAGTGGCTCTTTCAAGAGATCTTGCGCTTTAATAACCGAAGCGAGGAAGAATCTGCGGTGCGTGAACACAGCACCCAATTGCTGGTTTACAGCGAATACATCAAGGAACGGCTTTCGTTTGAGAAGGAAGCCTCTTTAGATGCCCTGTCCTTATCGGATGGTAGTGTGCTTTCGTTTCGCATTACCCGTGAGGATTTCGAACACTTATTAGATGCGCATGGACTATTCACTGATATTCATCGCACGATTCAACTCGCCCTTAATCAAGCACGTGAGCGTGGGTACGATGAAGACCAGATCCAGGCGGTGCTCATGATCGGAGGCAGTAGCCGCATTCCGGCGGTGCAGCGCTTGCTACGTCAATGGTTTGGGCGTGAGCGGGTTTTGCTGCATCGGCCTTTAGAAGCAGTGGCGTTAGGAACGGCGGCGTTCATTGGGGGTGTGGAACTCTTTGATTACATTCAACATGATTATGCTATCCGCTATATTGATCCTCAAAGGGGAAAGTATGACTATCGGGTTATTGTGCCTAGAGGTACACCCTACCCGACTCCTGAACCGGTGGCACGATTAACGATCAAAGCGGCCTACGAGGGGCAGCAGAGACTCGGATTGGCCATCTTTGAAATAGGCGATTCGCGTCCTCGAACTGAGGAAAGCGTAGAGATCATTTTTGACCCCGGCGGCGCCGTTCGTTTACTTCCACTTAGCCCACAAGAGCAGGAAGCACGAACGTTGTTTTGGATGAATGAAAATAACCCCACGTTTTTGGTCGCCGATCCACCTGCCAGCCAAGGCGAGCCCCGGTTTGAGGTTGAATTCTTTGTGGATGCACAAAAGCGTCTGGTCATTAATGCGCGTGATCTTCTTCATCACCACCGGGTTTTGAATGCGGTACCGGTGGTGCGCCTTACTTGAGTGGTTACACGAGGTTTTGCTCATGTCTCACATATCGCGTTACAAAACCCAATTTGTTGAGAAGCGCTACCTGCTTGCCGCCTTGCGCGATATGGGCTTTGAGCCCGAGGAGGGAGATTTAAAGGTCCAAAGTGTGCGGGGGGAGGAGTTGGCGGTAGAGATTCGAGTTCAACCGCGTTTGAGTTACCCGATAGGTTTTCGTAAGACCAAGGGTGTCTATGAAATCGTGGCTGATTGGTTTGGGGTCATGGGTGTTAAACCTGAGGAATTCAAGCGTCAACTGGCTCAACGCTATGCCTATCACGCCGCCCGCGAGCAGTTGGAAGCCCAAGGGTTTGCATTGGTAGAAGAATCCAATGAAGCAGGGCAAATCCGGTTGTTGCTCCGCCGCATTGGATAGCGAGGTGATTCGAATGAAGATCGAAGAGATTGAGGTGACAATTGACCCGCAAGGGCGTGTTTTGATTCATGTGCGCGGTGTTAAGGGAGAAGCCTGCTTGTCCTTAACCGCAGCCTTAGAAGAGGCTTTGGGCGGAAAGATTATTCAGCGGGAGATGACGGCTGAGGCTTATGAAACGCCTGCTTCCGGTGTTCAACAGGTTGGTCGGGTTGAGGTGGGTAACACCAAGAAATGAATGCGTCTGTCGGTACTCTTCGCGTTCACCATATAGAGCCCATAAGCCGAGCCAACGGACCGGGGTTGCGAACGGTAATTTGGTTTCAAGGATGTACCCTGGGATGTCCGGGGTGCTTTAATCCGCAAACGCATCCGTTTGAGGGGGGCGAGGTGTGGACGGTAGAGGGGTTGTTACAAGCAATTTTGCCCTTTGCCGATCGAAGCGAGGGGCTGACCTTGAGTGGTGGTGAGCCTTTACAACAAGGCGAGGGATTAGTGGATTTCCTGTCACAGGTGCGCCGCAGAACCCCTTGGTCGGTGATATTATTTACGGGCTATACCTGGGAAGAGGTGCAAACCTTGCCATGGGGGCATGCTGTGCGAGACCATGTGGATGTGGTGATTGCTGGACGGTATCAAGCCAAACGGCGTTTAGCCCGTGGGTTGCTGGGCTCGACAAACAAAACCGTGCACTTTCTTACATCACGTTATTCGATGGCGGATTTGGAGCGGGTGCCCGAGTCTGAAGTAATGATTGATTCGAGTGGGGGGGTACACATCTCGGGGATTGACCCGCTGCATTGGATGAGGCTACATCTATGATGGTGACATTGCCTTGGGAGCGTTTACAGCGCTTATTGACTCAACCTTCGCTTTGGTTGGATTCCCCGCCGGAATGGATTGAGCCCCTGATTTTGCGAGGTGCTGTTGCTGTTTTAGAAGAGGCGGACAGTTCGGAGGCCGATGTGGCATTGGGTGCGGCGGTTCGTTATTGTCCACTCGAGGAAGTGCGTACGGCAGCGCTTCAAGCCTTAGCCCGGCGAGCTTCCCAGCAGGGACGCGATTCCAGTTGTACCACGTTGTTTGAATTGGCAGTGAATGCAGCCAATATGGAGGCAGCGGCTATCATCCTTAAATACAACCTGGCCTGTCCGTTTCCTGGCTTGCAAGCCGTATTCAGTTTCTTGTACCAGGATCCGGAAGTCTATGGTCAGTATGATCCTTCGGGCCTTCATATTACCGGTGCTTATCTGGAAACCCAGGATGCAGACTTTCGCGAACGATTAATTGAAGCGGCGCGGCGACAGGGTTGGGAGGAATGGATTGATATTGTGCACGCACTGGAATCGCTCACCGAAGAGGGGCTGGATATTCTGATTAACCGATATACTCGCTTTACCCATTCGCGTGAACGCCAGATTATCCTCTATTATCTGGATAAGTTAGCCCAAGCAGGTAGTGAGATGGCTCAAGAGGCATTATGTGCCTTGTTTCTGAGATATGAAGATGGTCAGGTGTTACAAATCTTGCGTCAACGGGGTTGCCTCCCCCGAGATGCTGTACAACGGGCACTGTTTTTCTTCCTAACCCAACAATGGGAACGTTACGAAGCACTAGACCTTGATCAGCGTTTGTTGGCGATGGCCTATGAGCAGGCATCACCGCTTGTGCGACGACGCCTACTTCACCTAAGCCGTTATACCGGGCGAGTTGGTTGGTTGAGCATCGTCCAGCGGGGACATGTGGTGCGAGGGATACGAGACCTGAGCGATGCCGATTGGCAAACCCTCATGGCCCATCTTGCCGCAGCAGAACGTTGGGTTGAGATGTGGAAAATTGCACAGGTAGCACCGCCTTATTGGGGTGTTCAGATTTTACATCTGCTAAAAGAAAAAGGGTGGCAACCGGATGGCGACGAGGAGCGCGAAGCGTTTCGCATGTTATCTAGCCTGGCCGAAAACTGCCGTCTGAATCCTCCCCAGGTACAACGAATAGCTGTTTTCCGTCCTCCGGTGGCAACCGAATTAATGAGTTTTACGGTTAACCGCGAAGGCACCTGGATGGCAGCAGGAACCACAGATGCAACGCTTTGGATTTGGGATCTGGTGGATTCGAGGTTACCCCCACGCCGTTTGGGAGGTATGTTGGGGCAACCCCGCGTGCTGGCTTTCAGCCCCGAGAGTGATTATCTTATCGGCGGATTCAACGATCACGCTATCCGCGTCTTTCGTATGAGCGATGGAGCGCTGGTAAAAACCCTCAACGGTCATAGAGGGTTGATTCGAGCCTTAGTCATGCATCCCGGCGGGCGAGTGCTGTTTAGTGCCGGATTTGATGGCACTATTCGAGTTTGGCGTTTTCCATTTGGGCCACAACTGCGCTTAATCCCAACCCCGGATGGTGAGGAACTGTTCGGTCTGGGCATAAGCGAAGATGGTGAACGGCTCATCAGTGCCGGTTCAGCAGGGGTGATTCGGGTGTGGCGATGGATGGATGGAGCCTTAATCGCCGAACTTCCGGATCAGGGGGAAACCTTGCTGGCTCTGGCGGTTAGTTCGGGGCAATTAGGGGCTTCGTATAGCCGGGATGGCTGGTTGCGGGCGTGGAATATTGTGAACGGGCGGCGTCTGTGGGAAGTGGCATGCGAGGGGATGCGCTTAAGCCATTTGTGTTTTCATCCTGAAGAACAGTTGTTGTTTAGCACGGATCTTGAGGGTGCGATATCGGCCTGGAATATTTTCAGTGGTAAGGTAATCTCGCGCTTAACGGATCCTGCCTCGGCGGGAGTGGGGTTGTGGATTTATCCTCAGGGACACCGTCTTTTTAGCGCTCATGCCTCAGGGGATATCAATCTCTGGGATCTGGAAACCCTCTTGTTGGCACGTTCGGTGCCTCGTTTTCCGGCGGCGTTACAGATTCCATACCTGGAACAACGGTGGCAAAAGGCGGCGACCGAATCCCCGAGTTTAAAAGCCTGGTTACGTTACCTGCTCGAACTCTATCGCTGGTTAGCCCGTTTTGATGTGGAGGTAACCGAGCCGGTGGTGTTAGAGGTGGGGGAGTTTGATATTCAACTATGATCCAAAGGACTTGGTGTGGTGAGTCTTCGACGCTTTCTTTTTGGTCCACCCGAACTTAGTCCAGTTCAGCGGCGCAACTTTCGTAACGTTGAATTGGATGCAATAGCGGTTGGGTTAGCCAACGCAGCTGCTCCCTTCTTGCCGGTCTTTTTAACGCGTTTAGGGGCATCCAGTTTTCAGGTGGGATTGCTCTCGTCACTGCCGGCATTCACCGGTTTTTTGTTGGCGTTGCCTATGGGGCAATTTCTGCAACGCCAACGCAATATTGTGCGTTGGTTTAGTCTTTCCCGGATGGGTTACATTCTTGGGTATGGGCTGATTGGGTTGGTGAGCCTGGTGCTCCCGCCGTCCTTTCAGGTGGGAGGAATTTTGTTTTTGTGGGCGCTGGCGACCATTCCCCAAACCATGCTCTCGATCACGTTCTCGGTGGTGATGAACGCGGTGGCTGGTCCTAACTACCGCTTCGACCTGATGACACGGCGCTGGTCCATTCTTGGGGTGACAACCTCGGTGGCTGTCCTTCTCATCGGTCAACTTCTGGATCGTATTGCATTTCCATTGAATTACCAATTGGCGTTTATGGGTTTGGGGTTAGCGGGAATCTTGAGTTACTATTTTTCGAGTCAGATTGTTTTGCCCGAAATGCCTGTAGAGGAAGAGCATGGGCCTAGAGGAATCCGAGAACGATTAGCCCGCTATTTACATATCCTTCGCAATGAACATTCATTCTTATCCTTTGTGGCGCGACGGTTTATTTTCTTAACCGGTTCGGCACTGGTAACGCCGCTGTTTCCACTCTATTTTGTGCGGGTGGTCCATGCCTCCGATGGTTGGATTGCGACAATCAACACAGCTCAGACGGCGATTCTGATGGTGGGATATTTCTTTTGGTCAGCGCAATCGCGGCGGCGTGGGACGCGTTGGATCTTGCTGTGGACAACCTTTGGGGTGGGTATCTATCCCATCCTGGTGGCCCTAACTCGGCGCGCGGAACTTATCGCAGTTCTGGCCGGGATGACCGGCATTTTTCAGGCCGGCCTGAATTTAGTTTTCTTCGATGAATTGATGAAGCGCGTTCCGGTGGAATATAGCGCCTCATTTGTTGCCCTGGCACAAGAACTACAGTATATTTCCGCGATGGTTGCCCCGGTGTTAGGAACTTCATTGGCGGATTGGTTGGGGCTTCCGATGGCACTGTGGATCGGTGGCGGGGTTCAACTATTGGGATTTCTCCTGTTTGCGACGATGGATCGGTCTAAAAAATTCGTGGTGATGGAAGGGGCGGAACTGGCCGATTCACAGTAGAGAATCGGGAAGAAAATCCACTCGATTTGTATAAGCCACCCATACACCATCAGGTGTGATATCCAGGCGGGTGATGGCACAATTGCTGAGAGACAACCAGGCGTTACCCATGTGCTCTAAACCCAGAGCGGTAATTAGGAAGGTGTGATAAAAACCGGCGTGGCTGAAGAATGCCACACGATCCTCGGTGTTACCGTGGTGTTCAAGTAGCCATTGCCACAGGCGCTTGGCCCTGAAACGGCTCTCATCTTCGGTTTCAAAGGGGCGATTCCACCACCCTTTTTCACCAACTTCGGAGGGAAGTATGAAATTGGGATAAAGTGCCAATAGGGATGAGCGGGAGAGTCCGGCTTGGATGATAAAGTCATCGGTTTCGGGGTCTTGCCAATAGATTCCCCCGTTCTCGTGGAGATCTAAGTGCCCATAGAGCGGTAGGTTCAAGGCTTGAGCGACTATCGCAGCGGTTTTGACTGCTCGTTTCATAAGACTACAGTAAATGTGGGTAATGCCAAAGCCGTAACGGTTATGCCAATCGGCACCGCGGTTAGCATTCGTTGGAAGTGATCTGGGTGTTTTGAGGAATGAAGCCAGATAAAGAGCTTGGCGTATCCCCTTTTCCGTGAGGTCGGGGTCAGGATGACGTCCATCACTGCTACGAGTGTTTTCCCATAAAGCGTTGTTCTCAGATTGCGCGTGGCGGATGAAATATAATTCCATGAGGCGCTCATCTCGATTATGGGTTTTAGGTGTAGCAGGTAAAGTATACCTTATGGAACGCATTTTCTGGTTGCTTTATCATCCTTTTGCTTGGGCTTACGATTGGGTTGCCCATATTGTCTCTGCTGGACGCTGGCGACATTGGGTTCATACAGTCCTTCCCTTTATCCGCGGGTTGCGGGTATTGGAAATTGGGTTTGGTCCAGGCCATTTGCAGGTCGAGTTACACGCGGCAGGTTTTTCAACTTTTGGGGTTGATGAGAGTATGCCCATGATCAAAATGGCGCGCGACCGTTTGCAACGGGCTGGTTTGGTCTTCAATCTGGTTCGGGGCCGGGCTGAGACGCTTCCCTTTGCTTGCGAGTGCTTCGATTGTGTAGTAGCGACGTTTCCAGGCGTCTTTATCCTGGCGACACCGACCTTGGAGGGTATCTGGCGGATTTTATGCCCTGGTGGTTATTTAGTTATTCTATTGGGAAGTAGACTGGGTGGTAATAGTCCTTATGCGCGTTTTTTACGGTGGTTCTTTCGTCTCACATCGCAAGGCCCCTGGCTGCCTTCTGTGTATGATTCTATTACCGCTCGCCTGCTCGACTTAAATTACGTGAACGTCACTTGGGAAAATAGCGATTATAATGGTGATCGGTTATTGGTTTTGGTGGCCCAAAAACCTTCTGATCTTGCAATTGCAGAAGCAAATGGTCTAGAATAATCAGGCAGGTGGCTGGCGATGGAAATACAAATTGCGGTAGCGAAGGCGACCAAATATGGTTCTCAAGAAAGTGGGGATACCCTTGAAGTAGTAGAACGCCCCAATGGTGGGCTCTCAGTGGTTTTATGCGATGGTCAGGCGTCGGGGCGTCAAGCTAAGGTTGTTTCCAGCTTGGTAGTGCACAAGGTGATAAGTTTACTGGCGGAAGGGGTGCGCGATGGTGCGGCAGCCCGTGCGGCATCGGACTTTCTCTATACCGAACGGAATGGGCAGGCGGCGGTTTATCTAAGTATTTTGAGTGCGGATTTACAAACCCACACACTCGTTCTCACTCACAATAACCCTACGCCAATCTATGTTGCCCATCAAGATCAGGTCGAGTGTATCTCGGGCGTAGATCAACCCATCGGTGTGGCACGGAACATTCGACCGGCCATCACCGAGATTCCGTTGGAAGCGGGTACCACCGTCGTCATGCATACCGATGGAATAAGCAAAGCCGGTAGTCAATACGGGCGTACGCTGGATATTTGCACGGTTCTGGAAGCGATGCTTGAAGAGCAAGATCCTGAGGCTCAGGCTCT
Organism: Thermanaerothrix sp.; assembly: GCF_056331585.1. Classification (NCBI taxonomy): domain Bacteria; kingdom Bacillati; phylum Chloroflexota; class Anaerolineae; order Anaerolineales; family Anaerolineaceae; genus Thermanaerothrix; species Thermanaerothrix sp. Next base: position 161,799 of record NZ_JBWGPQ010000002.1, on the reverse strand, counting down.
AGCTGATATCCTACTTTCTCAAGCCATTTGGTTAGATCATGGTCGTCCGAATGATGACATGAGTGTGGTGGTGTTGCGCGTGGTGCGGCGCGAAAGTGATCAGGTGCGGCGTCTGATAGTGCGTTTGCCCTTGGCTACCGCGGCAGATTATCTATCAGCGACGGATAGTGTCTTACTCTCACAAGATGAGGACGAAGGCGAGTAAATTTGAATCCCCACAACAGCCGGAATAAACCCCGGTTTTGCTCTTGGTATATGGTTGGGGGTGAGGCGAAGCGGAGGCGCATTATTACGTATTATGCGACCGAAAGTACATCACAAGAACTTGTTCGGTCAACTTGTATGACAATCTGGGAGAGAAATAAAGAAATTTACGACATTTGTCACTTTGTAATTGTCTGATATTTCGTTATAATTGGTAATTAGCTGGTGTTCTGCGTCGCCGCTCGCCTTATTGGTAAGTCACCCGCTTTATCGTTTCCCCTCTCGTGCGTTTCAAAAATTTGATCGAAAGGAAGACGATTAATGCCCCAGCGGTTTGAGATTAAACGTACCCTCAATCAAGTCTTTGAGGCTATCCTGCCGCTTTTAGCCGTACCGGTGGCACTGGTGATTGGGGCGCTGATCTTGCTATTGCTCCGTGCCAACCCTGGGGTGGCTTTTGCGGCTTTGGTGCAGGGGGCGGTCGGGAGTACTTTTAGCCTCACTCAAACCTTAGTCAAGGCAACCCCCCTTTTACTAGTGGGGTTGGGGATTACAATCGCTTTCCGTGGGGGGGTCATTAATATCGGCGGCGAGGGGCAGATTATCGTCGGTGCGCTTTCGGCGACGGCGCTAGCGCTCTCGTTAAACCAAGCACCAGGATGGCTTTTACTTCCACTGTGTCTGTTGGTAGGAACACTCAGTGGGGCGTTATGGGGGGCAGTGCCAGGGGTATTGAAGGCTCGCTTGGGAGTTAATGAAATCCTCAGTACAATAATGATGAATGCAATCGCCCTCCAACTCTCTAACTACCTCTTGCGTGGCCCGATGATTGACCCCGCAGAAATTGAGGCGGGTACACGCATAGCACAATCGGCTTTATTACCCCGCCAAGCCTGGTTGCCACGCCTGGTGCCGCAGACACTGTTGCACGCGGGTAGTGTTCTGGCACTGGTGATGGCGATATTGGTCTATGTCTTCCTCTGGCGTACCACCATTGGCTATCGTATTCGCGCGGTGGGGCTGAATCCACGCGCAGCACGCTACGCAGGGATTCCGGTGCCGGTTTACCAAGCCCTGGCGATTATCTTGGGCGGGGCATTCGCCGGTTTAGCCGGTGCCGTCGAGGTCATGGGGGTGCAGCGGCGTATGTTGGAGGGTCTCTCGGGAGGTTATGGCTTTTCGGGTATCGTGGCTGCCCTCTTTGGCAATTTACACCCCTTGGGCACCATACCGGCCTCGGTGCTCTTTGGGGGGCTTTTGGTTGGTGCGGATAAATTACAGCGCGCTGTTCAAGTCCCTTCAGCCTTTGTAGATACACTAATGGGATTGATTGTGTTGTTTGTGGTTAGCAGTCGCATCTGGGCCGTGCGCCGTGCCCGCAGGAGAGAGACCTATGAGTGATCTCTTTACGGTTCCGGTCATTTTGGGGATCATTTATTCGGGCTTAAGGTTAGCAACCCCCTATCTGTATGCTGCAATTGGTGAGGCTTTTGCTCAAAACTCGGGTGTTTATAACCTGGGTGTAGATGGGATTATGCTGATGGGGGCGTTCAGTGGCTTCTTTGTGGGGATGCGAACCGGGAATGTTTGGTTGGGGTTGCTGGCAGCGGCGGCAGTGGGTATGCTGATGGGATTGCTCATGGCCCTGGTGAGCGTAACGCTGAAGGCCGAACAGGGGATCAGTGGCATCGGTCTTTACATGTTCGGGTTGGGCCTTTCTAGTTTGCTGTTCAAGAAGACAATGAGCGGGGTGGAATCCATCAGTGGATTTCAACCGGTGCGAATTCCCCTTTTGGGTAATATCCCCTATCTTGGGGATGTGTTATTTAACCACAATGTTTTAGTCTATGGGGCATTTCTCTTGGTGCCTTTAGCCAGTTTTGTCCTTTATCGGACGCCTTTCGGGTTGATGATCCGGGCAGTAGGACAAAATCCTCAGGCGGCGGATACATTGGGTATCAATGTGGATTTGATCCGTTATATAACGGTAACGTTGGGTGGAATATTGGCGGGGATTGCCGGTGCATCCTTATCCATCTCTCTGATCAACCTCTTTCAGGAGAATATGACCAGCGGCATGGGGTTCATTGCCATTGCCCTGGTTTATTTTGGTAGTTGGCGTCCTTTGGGCATCTTAGGAGGCGCACTCTTGTTCAGTTTTGTCAATGCGCTACAATTATGGTTACAGGTTCTGGGTGTGAATTTCCCCTATGACTTTGCGGTGATGCTTCCCTATGCGATGACGATTCTGGCGTTGGCGATCTCGGTACGCCGTGCGGCGATGCCGGATGCATTGGGCAAGCCTTTTGAGCGTGGTGAGTTCTAATGGAAGGAGGTGGTTTATTCTAATTAGGTAGGAGGAGAAGTCAAGTCGCCTAAGCCGGTATGAATTGGCCCGTCAAACCTTTTTCCGAACCACTTAGGAGGTGAAACCATGAAGTCTGTGTTCTCTCGCTTGCTCATGCTGGTCGTTTTGGTCGCTTTATTCCTCAGCGCGTGCGCGCCAGCAGCGACACCAACCCCAACTCAAGCACCTGAAAAACCACTCCGCGTGGCCATTGTTATGCCCTCTTCAATCACGGATATGGCATTTAGCCAGGGCATGTATGAGGCACTGGTCAAGGTGCAACAAGAAATGGGTGGCCCATCCAAGATGGAAATTGCCTATTCAGAAAACATGTTTAAGGTGCCGGATGCCGCAGCAGCGATCCGTGATTATGCCTCTCAAGGGTACGATATTGTGATTGCTCATGGTTCTCAATATGGAACCTCGGTGGCACAGATTGCGCCGGAATTCCCTAACACAAGTTTTGCCTGGGGTACGGCAACGGATACCTTTGCGGATCAAGGGATTAAGAACGTTTTTGCTTACAACCCGGCCGCGGAACAGGGTGGCTATGTGTTGGGCACCATCGCTGCGTTGATGTCTAAGACCGGCGTTCTCGGCGTGTGTGGCCCGGTAGAGGCCGGTGATGCCAAGACCTATGTGGATGGTTTCAAGTACGGAGCCGAGCAAGCACGACCGGATGTGAAGGTTCAGGTGACGTACACTGGTTCGTTTTCGGATGTTTCGCTGATGGCTGCGGCGGCGGAGACCCACATTGCAGCGGGTGCGGATATGCTGACCGGCTCATCACAATCGGTGGTGGGTGCCATTGGTGTGGCAAAGGAGAAAGGCGCCAAGTGGTTCGGTCAGCAATGGGATCAGACCAGCCTTGGTCCGGATATCGTCGTTGCCAATCAGGTCTATGATTACACTGGCATCATCAAGGACATGATCGCCAAGCGCAAGGCTGGCACGTTGGGTGGTGTGGCTTACACCTTGACCCTTGCGAATGGTGGTTTGACCATCAAATACAATGACCGCGTGCCGGTGCCAGCAGAGATCAAGGCGAAGGCTGACGAAGTGATCAAGGGCATCATTGACGGTACAATCAAGCCGTTGCCCTACTAAGAGGTTTTGTCGTCGTGCGGGTGCGACCTCTCCAGGGTCGCACCCGCCCCGGGATTAAAATGAAATGGATTGCGGGTGAGGATGAGCACTCAGACGATTGGTCTTGATGGTCGTTTGCCCACAGGCCATGCGCGCATTGAGGAAATGCGCATGATTGGTATTGTCAAGCGCTTTCCGGGCGTGCTGGCTAATGATCATGTGGATTTTGACGTTCGCGCGGGCGAGATTCATGCCTTGCTGGGTGAAAATGGCGCGGGTAAAACCACACTAATGCGCCAATTATATGGGTTGTACCGCCCTGATGCGGGCAAAATTCTGATCAACGGGGTGGAACAACATTTTAATTCCCCCCAAGACGCAATCCGCGCCGGAATAGGCATGATCCACCAGCACTTTATGCTGGTGCCATCATTGACGGTAGTTGAAAACGTTGCCCTGGGTTTGAAATCTTCGCGCGGCATTTTGTTAGACCTGGACCGCGTAGAAAAACGCATTCGTGAGTTGAGCGAGCAATACGGCTTAAAGGTTGATCCCAAGGCCTATGTGTGGCAATTGGCAGTCGGAGAGCAACAGCGTGTGGAGATCATCAAAGCCCTCTATCGCGGCGCGGCGTTGCTGATCCTTGACGAACCCACGGCAGTGCTCACACCTCAGGAAGTCGAGGATCTCTTCCGCACCTTGCGCCAGATGGCTCAGAATGGGCATGCATTGATTTTTATCTCGCACAAACTGCATGAGGTATTGGCCATCAGTGATCGGGTGACCGTATTGCGGGATGGGCGAGTGGTGGGATTGCGTCCTACCAAGGAAACCAATAAAATTGAATTGGCCCAAATGATGGTCGGTCGTCCGGTCATTTTGCAGTATGAACGCCCGCCAGCACAGTTAGGTGAGGTGCGGTTGGCAATCGAGAATCTTGTCGTGGGTGGCGATCGCGGGCAAGACGCCGTGCGCGGCATCTCGCTTGAGGTGCGTTCGGGTGAGATTTTGGGATTGGCCGGGGTTTCGGGCAACGGTCAGCGCGAATTGGCGGAGGCGTTAGCAGGGTTGCGCCCAGTTAAAGCAGGGCGCATTTTGCTTTGCGGGCAGGATGTCACCCATGAACCACCCGGAGTGCGGATTGCATTGGGCCAATCTTATATCCCGGAAGAGCGACTGCGCGATGGCACCATCAAAGAGTTTAGTGTAGCCGATAATTTGATCCTGGAGGACCACCATAAACCACCGTTTTCGCGCAACATATTTTTGAACTTTAACGCCATTCGTGAGGTTTCAGGTCGGCTGGTCAATGAATACAATGTCAAAACACCCTCGGTGGATACCCCGGTCAAGAACCTTTCGGGTGGAAACATTCAAAAACTTATTTTGGCCCGCGAACTCTCGCGGCGGCCTAAGGTGTTAATCGCCTCACAGCCCACGCGTGGGGTAGATATTGGCGCCACCGAGTATATTCACCAACGTTTGCTTGAGCAACGTCAGACAGGGACGGCGATTCTTTTGATCTCGGAAGACCTGGATGAAATTCGTGCCCTTTCGGATCGCATTGCGGTCATCTATGAAGGCGAAATTGTTGGCATCGTGGATGGTTCAAGTGCGACCGCGGAACAATTGGGGCTGATGATGGCCGGCGTGCGTGAAGGAGGGCAGCACCATTTGGAGAAAATTCGTCTATAATAGAAAAAACAACCCTAAATCTCAGGAATCGGTGGTCGGCAGTCTCTCGGGTGGCTGTCGGCGTCGGGCTGGTGAGCCCGTCGAAAAGTGCCGCCGTCAAACGAAAGGAGTCCACCGATCCTATGCGCTTTTGGAACAACTATGTTCTGGTTTATTCGATTGAGGAAGCCTTACACGTCCTGAGTAGTGCTCCCGAGCCCGCCCTACCGGTGGCGGGTGGAACTGACCTGCTGTTGGAAATCCAGCAGGGGGAGCACGAGCCGGTTCACACGTTGGTTGACATCACACATATCCCCGAACTGAAAAGGCTGGAAGAAAGCAAGGAATATCTCTTCATTGGAGCTGCGGTACCGGTGAGCCGGATCGCCGAATCACCGCTGGTGCGTTATCATGCGCTGGCGGTAGCGGAGGCATGCGGTCAAATCGGCGGCCCACAGGTGCGTAATTCGGCTACCTTAGGGGGAAATGTAGCCCACGCCCTGCCGGCGGCAGATGGCATGATCGCTTTGCTGGCCCTGGATGCGCGGGCTGAGGTTGCCAGCCTGGAGGGGCGACGCTGGGAGCCTTTGGAAAATCTTTTTAAAGGGCCGGGAAAAACCGCGTTGGATTTGCGGCGGGAGATCCTGGTTGGGTTTCACGTCCCTCTACGCCGACCGTATCAGGCATCGGCCTTTGGGCGGGTGATGCGACCTCAAGGTGTGGCGTTACCTATTCTTAATACTGCCGTTTGGATTGAGCGGGATGAGGATATCGTCAAGGATATTCGGATTGCCATTGGTCCATCCGGCCCGGTGCCACGGCGTGCCGTGGCAGTGGAGGATGCCTTCAAAGGGCGGCAATGCGATGAGGAAGCGTTTGCTTTAGCCCGACAGGCGATCCGGGAGACGATTCGATTTCGCAGTAGCCCAATGCGCGCCAGCGCAGAATACCGTTATCACCTGAGTGGTGTCTTATTGGAAGAAGTGGTCACGAAAGCTTGGCAACGCACCCTGGAACCTTCGGTGGTGGAGGCGCTATGAACGAGCGGTTACGTTTATGGGTAAATGGGCAAGAAGTGGATCTGCCCATTGTGCCGGGAGAGATGCTCTCGGACTTGTTGCGGTATCGCCTGGGTTTGACCGGCACCAAAATCGGTTGCAATGAAATGGAATGCGGGGCATGCACGGTGTTGGTGGATGGGGAGCCGGTGCTCTCATGTTCCTATCCGGCGGTACGTGTGCAGGGCAAGCATGTCCTAACGATTGAAGGCCTGGTCAAGACAGGGAATTGGGGGCAAGAATTGCCCTCAGAAGAAGCGCTTCATCCCCTCCAGGAAGCCTTTATCAAGTACGGCGCGTTGCAGTGTGGTTTTTGTACCCCGGGTCAGATTATGACATCTTATGCCCTGCTTCTGCGCAAGCCCGAGCCCAGTGATGAGGATATCAAAACGGCGCTTAAAGACACATTGTGCCGCTGTGGGGCTTATCCAGCTATTCTTCAAGCCATTAAGGCGGCGGCTAAGGCAATGAAAACCGGGACCCCAGTAGAAGCGCCGCAGATTCCCCCTGCTGCGAAGCCGGGCAAGTATGTGGGCAATGTTCACCCACGCCCAGATGCCGTGGCCAAAGTTACCGGGCGAGCGAAGTACACCGATGATTTGCAGTTCGAGGGGATGCTCCACGCGCGCGTCAAGCGGGCAATGGTGCCCTCGGCTATTGTCAAACGCATTGATGTGAGCAAAGCCAAGGCTTTGCCCGGCGTGGTCGCGGTGCTGACGGCGGAGGATATCCCGGGTGAGCGCAATCACGGCTTGGTGATTTATGATTGGCCGATAATGGTGGGGGTAGGGGAACAGGTGCGTTACGTGGGGGATGCGATTGCGATAGTGGCCGCCGAAACCCGCGAAATTGCCACCCAGGCCTTGGATCTCATTGAGGTGGAATTTGAGCCGTTACCGGTGATCACAGGCCCGGTGCAGGCTGCTCAACCAGATGCACCCAAGATTCACCCCAATGGTAATCTCCTCAAACACATCAAGGTGCGTAAAGGGGATGTTGAACAAGGATTTGCCGAAGCGGATGTCATCCTTGAGCACACCTTTTTCACCCCGATGCACGATCATGCTTTTTTGGAGCCAGAGTGCAGCATTGCCCGTCCGACCCCGGATGGACGGATGGAAGTGTATGTGGGTTCTCAAATTCCCTATGCGGATCGTCAGCAGATTGCTCGTGCGTTGGGCTGGCCGGAATCACGGGTACGTGTGGTTGGTCAATTGATGGGGGGCGGCTTTGGCGGTAAGGAAGATATTGCGGGGCAAATTCATGCTGCACTTTTAGCCCATGCCACTGGCCGACCGGTTAAATTGCTCTTTGATCGCCACGAATCACTCATCGTTCATCCCAAACGCCATGCCACCCAGATTCGGGTCAAAGTGGGAGCGAAATCAGATGGACGGTTAACGGCTGTGGAAACCGAACTCTACGGTGACACCGGGGCTTATGCGTCGTTAGGCGAGAAGGTGATGACGCGAGCGACCACGCATTCCTCAGGGCCTTACGAAGTCCCCCATGTTAAAGCGGATTGCTATGCCATGTACACGAATAATCCCCCCGCCGGGGCGTTTCGCGGTTTTGGGGTGATGCAGTCGGCATTTGCGATTGAGAGCATCATGGATATGTTGGCCGAACGCTTGGGGATAGACCCAGTCGAATTGCGGCGCAAAAATGCCTTGCGGGTCGGCAGTGTTACCAATACCGGCCAGGTATTGCGTCAGAGTGTGGGGTTGTTAGAATGCATTGAGAAGGTTGAGGCAGAAATGCGCCGCTTAGGTGGTCCCAATCCTTTTGCGCCCAAACCGGTGCCGGGTGCACCCCATTTGGTGCGGGCGTGGGGGTTTGCGGTAGGGTATAAGAACACCGGTCTGGGCGGTGGTGCTCCGGACAAAGCCGGCGCTGAGGTGGAGTTATGTCGTGATGGCACATTCCAGGTGCGTACCTCATCGGCAGAATTGGGACAGGGCCTTCCAACGGTATTACAATTGATCGCCGCCGAAGAATTGAACCAATCGCCCAAGCGCGTTGATGTGCTACTTATGGATACCGATTTGACACCAGATGGTGGACCAACGACAGCCTCGCGTCAGACCTTTGTGACCGGTAATGCCGTACGCTACGCGGCGCGTGCGCTCAAGGAATTGCTAACCAGTGAACTTTCTGAGCGCTACGATGTGCCACCGGAGCAAATTCGCTTCGTTGAGGGGCTGGCTCAAATCAATGGTCACACCCTGTCTTTGCAGCAAGTAGCTGAGGAAATGCTGGCGAGCGGTCGGCCGCCGGTCACATCCTACACCTACTGGGCTCCTGCGACGCGCCCGCTGGGTGAAGGTGGGGATATGCACTTCGCCTTCTCATTTGCGGCGCAGGCGGCGGAGGTTGAGGTCAACACCCGCACCGGCGAGGTAAAGGTGTTGCGCATGATCGTCGCCAATGACGTGGGGTATGCTATCAACCCCTTGGGCTTGCGTGGACAGATTGAAGGGGGTGCGATCATGGGCATTGGTCATGCCCTGACCGAGAACTTTATCGTCAAAGAAGGACACGTTGTGACGGATCGCTTGGCGCGTTATCGTACCCCTTCCATTGTTCATACCCCTGAGATTATCTCGTTTGTGGTGGAGCATCCTGTGGAAGAAGGCCCTTATGGGGCCAAGGGGGTGGGGGAAATTGTGTTGATCCCAACACCTGCTGCCATCACAAACGCCATTTATAATGCGGTGGGTGTGCGGGTGGATCGCTTGCCGGTGGATCAGGAAATGATTTGCAAAGCCCTCAATAACTGTTGACGTAACTAGTGGGCACACTGAAGGCGGGTCAGGCATAAACCCTGACCCGCTTTATGTTGAAGATCCCGGAGTTTGAGATGTGTACAACCTTGATCGCCCTGATGTACTGCTCAAAAGGGTAAAATCTTTGCATGGCATCTCATCTGACATCGGACGTTATGAAAGCGTATGATTATGTCATCCTTGGAGCAGGTGCGGCGGGGTTATCGCTGGCTTATCATATGGTGCAGAGCCCGCTCAGAGATCGGCGTATCCTGATCGTGGACAGGGAAGAAAAAACCCGTAATGATCGCACGTGGTGTTTTTGGAGTCGCCGTACCGAGGTGTTTGAGCCGATTTATTTTCATTCTTGGCCGCGATTGAGCGTGACCCATTGGAAGGAACAACTAGACTTGGACCTGGGCGATTATACCTATCGCATGATTCGCGGCGCAGATTATTATCGTTTCATCCTCTCTGAACTGAGAAAGTATGCTAACGTGACATTTATTCAGGGTGAAATTGAGGCAGTCAACCAGGACGCCGATGGGGTCTCGGTGGTAGTTGAGGGACGGGAGCATCGGGGTGGGTGGGGCTTTGATAGCACGTTTTCACTCTCGTCCTGGAAGCCCCAACCCCAGCGCTATCATTATCTGTGGCAGCACTTTAAGGGCTGGGTGATTGAAACGGATCGAGCCATCTTTGATCCAGGCCAGGGAACGCTGTTTGATTTTCGCACCCCGCAAGACGGTGCCATGCGGTTTATGTACGTCCTGCCCTGGAGCACCAACCAGGCTTTGGTGGAATATACGCTCTTCTCTGCTGCACTATTGGACGATCAGGCTTATGAGGAGGCTCTGCGAATGTATCTCCAAGAGGTGCTCCGGGTGCAGGGCTATCGCATCCTTGAGCAGGAGCGAGGGGTCATCCCGATGACCGATCACCCTTTTGCGCGCAGGGTCGGGCATCGTATCTTGAATATTGGTACCAAAGGTGGGTTGGTCAAGCCTTCCAGTGGTTATGCGTTTATGCGCATCCAGGCTGATAGCGCAGCCATTGTCCGTTCACTGATTACCCGTGGTCATCCCTTTGCGCTTTCCCGAGTACCAAGGCGATTTCACGTCTTTGATCGGATTATGCTGCAGGTTATGTCGCGTCATGGCGATCGAATGGCGGATATCTTCATGCAGTTGTTCCGCAATAACCCGGCTTGGAGAATCTTTCGCTTCCTGGATGAGCAAGCCAGTTGGGGGGAGTGTTTGCAGGTGTTGGCTTCCTTACCGTCTGGGCCATTTTTACAGGCATTGTGGCGGGTGTATATCGCACAACGTCTCTAACAGCTAGAGCCAACCTTGAAGGCAATAGATCAGCAAACCCAGGTACTCCTTGAGACTGCTAGTGGTTAATCCTAAGTTATCGGCGGTGGGCAACAAGTTGATCAACAGACTGGGTGGGTCAAAGCGCCAGAGATCGCGCCAGGTGTTTTCGGTCACGTTGAAATCGGTGGGGGCAGGGATGACCTCAAAACCCTGGTGCTTAAATAAGGCTACCGAGCGCGGCATGTGCTGGGCGGAAGTGACTAAAATGATGCGGTGAATGCCTTTTTGGCGCAAGATTTCAGCCGAGAAGACAGCATCTTCGTGGGTGTTCTGAGAACGGGGTTGCAACCATAAAGCCTCTGAGGGGATACCTATCAGGGTCATGAGATCGGCCATCTCTTCCGCTGGAGTGCTACCGCGCTGGCTCAGCCAGGTGATATAGCCGCCGCTGAGCAAGATGTAGGGTGCTTTCCCTTGTTTGTAAAGGCGGGCGGCGAAAATAACGCGGTCACCGGCGCCATTGACCTCGACAAACAAACGGGGATAAGATGGGGCTTCGGTGCCGCCGCCCAGAACGACAATGGCTTCAGCTGGGGGAATCTCGTCTGGCGGCAAGTAGCGCCATTCGAGGGAACGCGCCAGGCTGTAGGCAACCCAGCGGTTGCCACCTAACCAGAGGAGAATAAGTGCAGCGGAAATAAGGAAGGACTTTATCCGCGTTGATGAACGGATGAGTGCCAGGATCAAGAGTATACATGCCAGTCCAAGCGGGTAAACAAAAAGGGGTAGAAACTTTGAAAGGAAAACAAACATGATAAGCCCTTATTCGCAGGTCGTTCTGAGCCTTGATTGTAATCGAAATCGGTGACGAATGTGGATTTAGGGCCGTCAAGAGAAAAGAATCGCGGTAAAATCTAAGCCAATGGCTTGGTTTTTGAAGTATAATTATTTTGTGTGAATTTTCACGAGCAATTACAGGGTGCTTACCCTAATCTTAGGCCGGAAAGGAGAGGTGTAGAAATGGAGAATCTAGTACTCGTCCGTCATGGGCAGAGCGTTTGGAATATGGAAAACCGTTTTACCGGTTGGACCGATGTTGACCTGACCGAGCAGGGAAAAGAAGAAGCACGCTGGGCCGGGCGGCAGTTGCTGGCGGAAAAATTTGAGTTTGATATTGCATTCACCTCGGTGCTAAAGCGTGCCATTCGCACCTTGTGGATCATTCTGGATGAGATGGACTTGATGTATTTGCCCTATGAAATTGCCTGGCAGTTGAACGAACGGCACTACGGGGCATTACAGGGTCTGAACAAAGCCGAGATGACTCTTAAATATGGCAAAGAGCAGGTCCATCTCTGGCGCCGTAGTTATGATGTTCCTCCGCCACCTCTCGATTGGGATGACCCACGGCATCCTCGCTTTGACCCGCGCTATAAGCATGTGGATCCAAAACTGCTGCCGGCATGCGAATCCCTGAAGATGACCCTTGAGCGTGTACTACCTTACTGGCACGAGAAAATTGCTCCACGCCTTCAGGCAGGTCAGCGAGTGTTGATTGTGGCACATGGCAACAGCCTGCGGGCACTGGTGAAATATCTGGATAACATTTCCGACCAAGATATACCTGAACTCAACATTCCCACCGGTATTCCATTAGCCTATTCCTTGGATAAAGACCTCAAGGTCATTTCGCGGCGCTACTTGGCCGATGAGGAGACCGTGCGCGCCGCGGCGGAAGCGGTGGCTAAGCAAGCCGAAGCCAAACAGCAATAACGGTGGCGGTGAGGTAAGAGGAGAAAAAAGGCGAGGCATTGAGCCTCGTCCTTTTTATTCTTGTACCGGAACAATACGCTCTACATCCTCTTCCAAAACCGTCGCCTGGGCTTGACCACGCGTGCTGGTTTCGATAAACCTCAGAAAGGAGGTGATGCCATCGTGGGGAATAGCTAAGGTGAGGTGTACTTTAGTCGTGAATTCTCTGGTTAAGAGATGAGCGTTGAAGTGGGGCAGTTGCTTCTCAACGTGATCATACCAGGAGTAGGGAATATCCATGCTTAGGATGGTAGCGCGTATTTTCTGCCCCAAGGATGCAATCTCCAAAACCTGAAAGGCGGCCTCGCGATAGGCGCGCGCCAATCCGGCGGTGCCCAGTTTAATACCACCAAAGTAACGGGTCACGATCAAAACCGCGTCTTCCACCTCGCGGGATTTCAATGCCTGTAAGATCGGGCGACCGGCGGTGCCTCCGGGCTCCCCATCATCCGAGGAATGTTCCTGGTGGATAGCGCCGCCCAAAACATACGCGTAAGGATGGTGGGAAGCCCCTGGGAGTTCGGTGCGTATCTTGGCCAAGACTGTGCGCACCTCACTTTCAGAGTGGACGGGGTAGAGCGAAGCGATGAAGCGGGATTTCGAAATCACCAAATGGGCGCGAGCCGGCTCAAGCGGTACCCGCATGGCTCACCCCTAATTGTTTGAGGATGAAAGAGACAATCTGCATGGCACCGTTGGGAGAAATGGAGGGCGGATCGCGGCGGGGTAACGCCAGTAACTCTGGTAGATGTTTGACCCAAGTACCGTCTAAAAACTCGGAGGTGGGGATGGGAAGGGAGGGCATGTTCTGGCGAATGAATTCAGCCAGGGGCGCGGATTCACGAAAATGCTCGCGGATGGCGTAACCAAATGGAATGCCGGCGTGATAGGTCTCTGCAATGGTGCTATATCCCACCTTACCGATGACAACATCGCTGGCGAAGAGCAAATCAGGGTGATAAAAACCACTTCGATGGGGTAGAAGAATGAGGTTATCCTCGTGGGTTGGGCGAGTAGCACTTCCTGGGATGATAAACGTGACCTTTGGGTATTGCTTGAGCGCTGCAAGAGCATGGTAATGATGCTCGATCCCCCCCATTGTGATCAACACGGTAGGGGCTTGCTCCGGGATGTTCAAAAGCGCGCGTATCTCGGCTCGGGAATGTTTAGGGCTGCGGCTGACCGGTGGCGTGCGTAGGTGGCAGGGGCGCAGTTCGCACACTGGAATGGTCTGAAGGTGGTAACTGGCGCGTGAAAACCAGGTGCGAAAATGCTCAATGAAGGGGGCAAAGCGCGGCTCTTGGTCCAAATAACCCTCTAGAATCCAATCCCAGGTGAAGTTTTCGATCAGGAAGGAGGGCAATTCTGCTCTCTCGGCCACTGCAATACCCAATGGCGCAATATCGCAGAGTATGGCTTGACACCCCACATCACGAACCTGTTCACTTAGAAGGGTGACCTCGTCAATTGGGAAAGGAAGGCGCTGTGAGAGCATGGTGAGAGTTGCCGATAGATCCTCTTCCCAGGGTGACCGTTGGACAACGCCGATGTCTGCAGCGTAAGCGTGATAGGTGAACCCATTGCCTAACGTGTCGGCAAAAAACCACTGCGGCACATGGGTGAAGATATCAAAGTGAGTTTCGGGACAAATGGTTTTTATTCTTTCCATGACCGCTGCGGCGCGAGCGGCGTGACCGAATCCGTGCGAAGAAATAAAATAAGCCAGCCTCAATGAAGCCATTCTGTGATCACCTGTTAGGATTGTGATGGCTCAATTTTACCTGATATCGCGTTGAAACCCCGTTCGATGGGGTTTCAACGCGATGAGGAGGAAGAAGCCGGTATTCAGGCGTTTCTCTCCAGTCGCCTCAAAATCTCTTTAGGATCCAAAGCATTCAGCCCCGAGATAACCAGATCGGCTTTGCCCACCCGCTCGTGGGGACCAATGCCGATAGCGCGCATCCCGGCGGCGCGGGCGGCTTCGATCCCGGCTTCAGCGTCTTCCACTACCACACAGGCTTCGGGCAGTTCACTGAGCAGTTCTGCGGCTTTGAGAAAGAGATCTGGTGCGGGTTTGCTCCGAACAACCATAGTTCCGTCTACCAGAACATCTACCCAGGGGAGCAGATTGAGGCGCTCAACCACGAGGCGCGCATTCTTGCTTGAAGAGGCGATGGCTCGCTTCAGCCCGGCTTTTTGGAGTGCCTGGAGAAATTCCACAGCACCGGGCAAAAGGTTGCGCGGGGTAATCTGATTGATCAGTTCGAGGTAGTAGCGATTCTTGCGTTCGGCCCATTCCTCAAACTGTTCAGGAGGCAGAGTCCGTCCCTTCAGAAGCAGACGGAGCGATTCGTGCCGCGACACCCCGCGCAAGGCTTCGTTGTCCTCACGGGTAAATGGGATGCCCTCTTCATCCGCTAGGCGTTTCCAAGCCAAATAGTGAAATTCAGAGGTATCGGTCAGCACACCATCCAAATCGAAAATGAAGGCGCGTATCATAAAATCACCCGGTGAATTGAAGGTGGAGAGTGCGGTGTTATCTCAATACAAATGGATTGTCCATGCCACATAAATTTGAACGCCACGCGCTTCCAATGGGATGGCAAGGCCGGTTTGAGGCTCCATCCGGTATCTGAAACCTGCAATCCGGCGAAACCAAATACAACCGCCTGCCAAACCCCACCAGCAGAGGCACCGTGAATTCCATCTTCAGCGTTGCCGCGCACATTGTCTAAATCGGCACGGGCGGCGCGCATGAAATGCTCATAGGCTTCATCAAGGCGGCCGACACGGCATGCCATAATGGCCTGGATGGATGGCCCGAGCGAGGAACCATACGTGTGGTCGGTGCGCGGCGTGTAGTACTCATAATTGGCTTGTACTACCTCAGCGTTGAAGGGTTCGGGCAATAGGTAGAGCAGCATGAGCACATCGGGTTGCTTGATCGCTTGGGTTTCGTTGGCGCCCTCGATTCCAAAGAGTACCTGAATGGAGACATTCCGCGGTTCCAGGTCAGCGAGCCGCACATCTTTACGTTGGAAGTAGCCCTCAAACTGCTCGATCAGACCGGTTTGGGGATCGAAGGGACAGTACAACTTGTGAATGACGTCCTGCCAGTGGGTAAGTTCGGCAGGGGTCAGTTCTAAACGGTGAACCAGGTCAGCGTGACGGTCGGGGGCGTGATCTCTCAGCCATTCTAGAATATTGAGGGCAATTTGTAGATGCCAGCGTGCCAGGTAGTTTGTATAGGCATTATTATCTACATGATCATGATACTCATCAGGACCAATGACATCGGTATATTCGTAGCGGTTCAGGTCGGGATTCCACTCCGCACGGCTGGCCCAGAAGCGTGCAGTATCTAAAATTATTTCAGCGCCTCGGTCGCGCATGAACGCATCGTCGCCAGTTGTGCGCCAATATTGGTAAATGGCATAGGCGATGTCGGCTGAAATGTGTATCTCAATATCCCCGGTCCAAATGCGGATCAACCGGGTGGGGTCGGCGTAATGGGGCACCCAGGTGGGGGTGACCTCGTCTCCAGTGGCTGCGCTTTCCCAAGGGTACTGGGCGCCTTTATAACCGTTGCGTTGAGCCTTGCGTCGCGCCCCTTCTAGGGTGTGCCAGCGATAAGAGAGGAGATTGCGGGCAATTTCAGGGCGGGTGTAGGTGAAGAGGGGGAGCATAAAAATTTCGGTATCCCAAAAGACATGCCCCCGATAACCGTAGCCACTGAGGGTTTTGGCTCCGATGCTGACTTTCTCGTCCTGGCGTGGTGCGGCAATCAGTAACTGGAAAATGCTAAAGCGAACCGCACGCTGTGCTTCCTCGTCCCCTTCGATGATGACATCACAGGCATCCCATTCGCGCTCCCAAGCCCGAGCGTGTTCTGACCACGCCTGTTCCCATAAGGGCGCACGAGATTGAGCCAGACGGGATTGTACCATGTCTTGAGGGTTGGGGGCTTCTCGACCGCTGTAGATATAGACGATTTTTTCGCCGCTGATCAGGTTTTCAGGTGAGGCCAACGTGCGGGCTACTAACACCGGGTGATTGCGCACATCCCAGTCGGCGCGCTCAACGGCAGTGTGACTCTCAACGTGAAGATGGGCTCCCAGAGCAATCGGCAGGTTAGTTTTGCGGGTTGAGCATACCAGCCAGGCTTGTTGCGGAGATGTTGCTTGGGCTTGCCAATCCCAATGTTTATACTGAAGGTTATCCATCTCGCCGTTGAGACCCGCTCGAACTTCAATCTCACCTTGATAATCCAATGGGTGAATGGAAAAGCGAATAATCATTAGGTGAGGATCGGCAAGGCTGATAAAGCGGGCGAAGTAAAGCCGGGTGGTGCGCCCCCGGGGACTACGCCAGTGAACTTCGCGTTCCAACAGTCCGGTGCGCATATCCAACCAACGATGAAACGTCAATATTTCACCTTGTTCCAACGAGAATCGTTCGCCATCTAGAAAAATCTCCAATTCTAACGCATCGGGAAGGTTGACCAACTCGGTAAAGTGCACGGGGACGTCATCGAAAATTCCGTGCATGAAGGCGGCGCGTTCCTCCCCGCGGTAGCCTTCTTCAAACACGCCACGGGTGCAGAAAAGCCCGTTGCCAGTGGTGAAAACGGTTTCCCAATGACGTTGGGTCTGAGGGTCAAAATGGGATTGTTCGATGCACCAAAGGGGGTGAAATGTGGATGTTTGCATGCTTGCTTATCCCTCTTTTAAGCCACTACCGGCAATGCTTTGGACAAAATAACGTTGGAAAATAAAGAACAAAACGAGGATAGGAAGAGTATTGAACAGCGACCCAGCTAGTACCTTGGAGATCAAGGTATAGTACTCACCGCGGAACCAGTTTAATCCTAATGGAAGTGTGAAGTTTTCAGGAGTGCGCAGGATGATCAAGGGCCACATAAAGGCATTCCACTCGCCTTGGAACGTTAAGAGCGCCAGGGTCAAGAGTTGGGTCTGGCTTAGGGGGAGGACAATGCGGAAGAAAATGCCCCAGCGTCCCAGCCCATCCATCATTGCCGCTTCTTCTAGTTCACGAGGCAGGCTTTTATAGAACTGGGTCATCATAAATACCCCAAAGGCGGTGACAATACCAGGCAGGATGACCCCACCTAGGTTATCTATTAATCCAAAGCCGGTGGGGAGGGTGATATCACCTAGTTTCAATCCGCCACGGATGATGCCCGGGCCGACCACCAGGAAGGCAGGGATCAGCGTTACCTGTCCCGGGATCATCATTGAGACCAGCATGGCATTGAACAAAAAGCCTTTTAGGGGGAACTCCATGCGCGCAAAGGCGTATCCACCCATTGCGCAGAAGAAAATGCGCAAGATCGTCACGGCGAGCGATACGATCAGGCTGTTGAGCAACCAGCGCGGGAAGAGTGGAAGCGCACCGATGACATCGCGGAAGTTTTCCAAGGTAAAGGGAATCGGCCAGAAGAGTGGCGGATCATAGGCATTTGCCACAGGCTTTAGGCTGAAGACCAGCGTGAAGTAAAGTGGTGCGATACAAATAATCGCCCACAGGATTAAGATCAGGTAGAAAAGAGGCGTCTTAAGGCGATCGTACCACAAAATCAAGCGGTCGCTCCACGAGAGCATATGAGGTTGGGCGTGACTTATCGTTGCCATGGCTCATTCCCTTTACTGGTTAACACTGCCGCTTCCTTCGATGACGCGACGCTGGAGCATGGTCACAACGAAAATAATAAGGGCAAGAATGAATGCCAGCGCTGAGGCCTGGCCCATTTTAACCGTGGTATCCCGGAATGCCCATTTATAAATAAGATAAGCGATCGTGGTGGTGGAGTCGAGCGGCCCACCGGCGGTCATCACATAAATTTGATCAAAGACCTGAAAACAGCCAATGATGCCTACGGTGACAACGAAGAAAATCACCGGGCGCAACATGGGAATGGTGATATAGCGGAAGACCTGGAACTTATTGGCTCCATCGATGGCAGCGGCCTCATAAAGGGTGATGGGAATGTCCTGTAAACCGGCTAGAAAGATGAGCATTAACGTACCGCTGGTAGTAAAGATGTTCACCATCATAATGGTGTAAAAGGCGTAGCGGGGATCGTTGAGCCAGTTGATCTTCAGATGAAAGATTTGATTGATCACCCCCAGCGGGCTGAATAACCAAACAAAGATGAGTGAGATAACCACCGACGACGTGACCGAGGGCAGATAGAAGATAGTGCGAAAGAGGCGGCGAAAGCGGATCTTCTGATCCATGGCGAAAGCCAGGACCAGGCTGATCAGAGTCTGTGTTGGTACGACGATAGCGGTGTACTTGAAGGTGTTTGGCAGTGCCTTGCGGATGAAGAGATCATCGCAGACTGGCTTGGGAGCATTTTCAGGGCGTGGAAACCAGGATTCAACGCACAGGACGCGGCGATAACCCTCCAATCCCCACCATTGGGGTGGGCTGAGAAGGTTATAGCGGGTGAATGAGAGATAAAAGGCATACCCGATAGAGAAAACGGTGAAAATCAGAAAGATGAAAAGATACGGCAAAAGAAAGGTATAAGCCGTTAAGGCTTCGCGGCGCCGCCGTGCTTTTTGACGTGCGGTTAATATCACCGAGGTGGTTGAGGGCGTGGTCATCCCGGAATCCCTCCTGGATATTAGGGGGGAGGGGATAGGAATGACGATCCCCTCCCCATACCATCACTATTTCAATTCGGCCAGTTTCTGACGGATGGCTTCGGCGGCTTGTTTGAAGGACTCTTCAACCGACATGTTTTCAAGATAGACGCGCTCCAGGGCTTTGGTCATTTGATCGTTCACATCCGAGCCGGCCAGCCCCCACATGAAGGGGCGGGCACCCTGTAAGGCGCCGCGGAAGATCGCGGCTGAAGCTGGATTGGTTTTAAGGTAGTCGCTTTTCTGGAGTGAGAGACGGGTGGGCAGGGCAAAACCGCTTTCCATGACTTTCTTCTGAGCGGCTTCACTGGTTAGGTAGTTGATCACACGCCAGGCAGCCTCGGGGTTCTTACTGTTCTTGGAAATGACGTAAGCCACGGTGAAGATCAAATTGCCCTCGCCTTTAGGACCGGCCGGAGGTGTGACCACGCCGTAATTGATGTTGGGGAACTGTTGCTTCAGATAGGGGATGAGCCACCCCCCTTCGTAGACCATAGCGAACTGCCCTTTGCCGAAAACAGTCCCCTGCCATCCTTCCCCGACATCGGCGGGGATGGCGCCGATCTTTTCAGCACGGAATGAGGTGTAGAATTTGCCGGCTTCGATGGCCTCAGGTGCGTCTAACCGGGTGTCCTGAAAATCGGGGGTCATGATGGAACCGCCGTTTTGGAAGACAAAGATGGGGAAGCGTCCAGCATCCGCCGGTACGCCCAAGCCATACACGTTGTTGGCCGGATCAGAGAGTTTTTGAGCAGCGGCTTTCAGGTCATCCCAGGTCCAATCATCGGTGGGTTCGGCCAGACCGGCTTTGGCAAAGAGATCTTTATTGTAAAACAATCCCAGGGTATTGAAGTCCTTGGGAATGCCATACACTTTGCCGTTCGCCGAGAAGGCATCAATGAGCGAGGGGATAAAATCCTCTTTCTTGGTACCAGTCTTGGCCATGAAATCATCCAACGGCAGCATGACATCATCCTGGACGAAAGCCGGAAATTGGAAGATATCCATGTAGTAAATATCCGGTTCGGTCCCGGCGGCAATCGAGGTCTTCAGCGTAGCCCAAAAATCTCCCGTGATGGGCTCATACTTGACCACAATGTCAGGATTCTCGGCGGTGAAGTCCAAGAGCAAGGATTGAAGTAGGGCTGTCTCCTCGGGGCTGGCAGCCCAACCGGAGAGGCGAACGACGGCCCGTTCTGCGGGTACTTCCTTGACCACTTCTTGGGTCACCACAACCTGTTTCTCAACCTCGACTGTCTTTTCTATCACCTGGGGGGTGGCCGGCGCACAGGCGGCTAATAACAGGGCTACTAGCGCCGTTATAAACAGGGTCAAACGAAAGCCTTTCATGGTTCTCCTCCTCAAAAATTTTGCGACCTGGTAGTTTATTTGAGGGCATGGTTGTGTTATACTCAAACCCACAAGCCGGCCTATGCCGTGCTTGCGGGGGCCACCCTGACGAGCCCTGGCAGGGAGAAGGGTGGCTCCAGTTCTATAAATTGAGAAACGCGGGCAAAATGAGTTTGTCTAGCGGCTGATCACCTCCTTTTGAGTTGCAGTTCTGGAGAAGGGACTGGCTTTAACCTTTGGATCGGTTGAAGCACGCACAATTAAAGTGGGGGGAACAAGCAGACATTGGGGTTCAGGGGTTTGTCCGTTTTCAATAATGTCTATTAGGCGTTGAATCACATGTTGGCCAATTTCCCAAATCGGCTGGCGAATTGAGGTCAAAGGGGGTGTGAGATAGCGCGCAAGAGGAATGTCGTCAAAACCCGAAATGGCGAGATCTTCGCCGATCCGCATTCCCTGTTCTTGTGCGGCTTGCATGGCGCCGATAGCCATATAGTCATTAAGCGCTACAATGGCCGTCGGACGTTGGGTGAGGGAAAGGCTGAGTAACCACTGGGTGGCACGATAACCAAAATCCAATTTTCCCTCACCCCGTAGGATCAGGTTTTCATCTATCGGAATAGCAGCTTCTGCCATTGCTTTGAAATAGCCCTCAAGGCGGTTATTTCCGACCCGTGATTCGCGCGGCCAGGCCAGGACGGCAATACGGTGATGTCCCAAGGCGATGAGATGCTTAGTGACCTCATACAACCCTTGTCCACCATCCACATCAATACACGGAAAGGCCCACTCGGGATTGGACCTTCCGAAGGCTACAAAGGGAAAATTGCGTTCTTGTAGATATCGAATGCGCGGATCGTCGTATTCAACACTAGAGAGGATAAAACCATCCACGCGTCCGGCGTCAATCAAGTCGGCGTAGGCGGCAATTTGTTTCTCGACTTCATAATGATAGGGAAACATCAAGAGATAATATCCACGCGCCTCAGCGGCAACGAACATGCTCTGGAGGAATTGATCGAGGATAGGGTTGGTTTCATCCGGTGGGGAAGGAGGCCAAGAGTACCCAATGGTGAAACTGCGTTGGGCACGCAGGCTGCGGGCATTGTAGTGTGGTGTATAGCCAAGGTCCCGAATGGCTTGCCAAATGCGCTGCTCGGTCTCTTCGGCAAGGCGGATCTGCCGGTTGATCAATTTGGATACGGTCTGATACGAGACCCCGGCGCGCTGGGCAACATCTTTGAGTGTAACCCGATTCTTGGCCATGGGAGGAATTCTCTGGGGTTTTAATGCGAACGTTCGCGCGAACGTTCGCATTTATTGTAACAGGTTCAGGCAACAAAGTCAAGCAGTTGAAAAGAAATTACCGGGGTGAATTGATGACGATTGGGTTCAAATACCTACCCTAATTTAAGTAAATCAAATCCATTGACATAAATAGTAATCTGTTATATATTTTTGCCAAGTTTTTTAGATAACGGGTGAGTATTTTATATGTCGGTACGCAATGCTATTTTGGGATTGCTCAGCCAGCGCAGTCGTTATGGTTATGAACTGCTGCAGGCATTTCAGGCCTTGGCCGGTGGGCGTGAAACCTGGAGTCTGAAACCTGCGCAGGTATATACCACCTTGCTACGGCTTAAGGAAAGCGGTTTGATTACCGAAGATGAAAGCGCTGCGGGCGAGACTCCAGAAAAGCGCCGTTATGCGATTACGCCGGCCGGTCAAGAAGAATTGCAACGTTGGTTTGAATCACCAGTTCGAACAGAACCTCAACGGGATGAGTTTTTCCTCAAATTAATGCTTGCCTTAGCTACCGACCAGGCAGATCCGCGCCGTCTGATCTACACCCAGCGCGCTAGTCTCTTTCAGGAATTGCACCGTTTGACTGCCTTGCGAATGACGCTGGATCCTTCCACCTCACTCGCTCATATTCTTTTGCTAGATCAGGCGGTTATGCATCTGGAAGCCGATTTGCGTTGGTTAGAAATGATAGAAGCCAGGCTGGATGAGGTACGCAAACAACCCATCCCAGAGCCAGAACTCCGGCCACGCGGCCGACCCACCAAGGGCGAGAAATAAAAAAATAAGTAAGGAGGAATTTATTATATTATGGAACCCATTGTGTTGACTCAAAATCTGGTCAAGATTTACGGCCAAGGCCTAACGGCGGTCCATGCGCTGAAGGGGATTAACCTCACCATTCAGCCGGGGGAATTTGTTGCAGTGATGGGCCCAAGCGGCTGTGGAAAATCCACTCTGCTTCACCTAATTGGTGGTCTAGATCGTCCTACCTCAGGCACGGTGATTGTGGACGGCGAAAATTTGACCCAGTTAAGCGATGACCAGGTCACTGCCTTACGGCGGCGTAAGATGGGCTTTATCTTTCAGTTTTTCAACCTTATCCCGGTGCTCAATGCGCTGGAAAATGCTGCTTTACCGATGATCCTGGATGGGACGCGGAGTGATGAAGCTCTCAAGCGCGCTCGAGAGTGGCTGGAACGGGTGGGATTAGGGCAACGCCTCAATCACAAACCCTCTGAGCTCTCCGGAGGTGAACAACAGCGGGTTGCTATAGCGCGTGCGTTAGCCAGTGATCCGGCAATCATCTTGGCCGATGAACCCACCGGTAACCTCGATTCGCGGGCTTCCGAAGAGATCGCTATGTTGCTGCGGCAGATTTCCTCGGAATGGGGGCGCACGATCTTGTTGGTCACTCACGATCCCCGCATCGCCGCGTATGCGGACCGAATTGTATTCCTCAAAGATGGTCAGATTGTGGACGAAACGGTGATGGAACGCCGTAATGGCGAGCAGGTGGATTTGGTTGTCGGCAAGATGAAAGAAATCGGTGATTAATTCGGTGGCAAAAAGGAGTGCAACATGAACCTGCCAATTAAATTAGCCCTGCGCTACTTAAAGGGACGAAAATTACGCACCGCTTTGACCACCCTGGCTGTCATGTTCGGTGTGTTGGTCATCTTTGGGATGAACACCTTCATGCCCACCTTTGTTCAGGCGTTTCAATCCCAAATGATGGCAGTAGCCGGGCAGATTGATGTGACCATTACTCATAAAACGGGAGAAGCCTTTGACCCCTCGCTTTTAGAGAAGGTACGTGGTATTGAGGGAGTCAAGGTGGCAATGGGATCATTGGAGCGCTTGATCAACCTTCCGGCGGATTATTTTGACCGCGATCCTCAAACCCCCGATCGAGTTTCCACGCTGGTGCTTAAGGGGATTGATCCTGAGATGGCACGGCAGATGATCGCTTACAACGTGGTTGAAGGTCGTTTCCTTGATCCTCAGGATACCCATGCAGCGGTAATTACCCGCTCTCTAGCGCGCGAGTTAGGGGTTGGCGTAGGAGATAAACTGGCTCTACCCACTGCCATTGGTGTTACGGATCTTGAGGTTGTTGGCTTATTGCCAGAGCGTGCGTTGCCTGGGAATGAAGAGGTGTTGGTGACCCTTGGTGAAGCCCAATATCTGCTCAACTTGCCGGGTAAAATCAATGTCATTGATGTCAATTTGACCACCTTAGACGAAGCCCAGCGGGCAGAGATTCGGCAACGGTTGATGACTGTAGTAGGCGATCACTACAAAATTGGCGCGTTGGAAAGTGGATCTGAGATTTTGACCAATATTCGCAATGCCCAACTCATCTTCAATCTAATGGGCTTCCTGGCACTGTTAATGGGTGGTTTCATTATTTTCAACACTTTCCGCACCGTGGTGGCAGAACGACGCCGCGATATCGGCATGTTGCGCGCGTTAGGAGCCAGCCGGGCCACCATTCGTAACCTGATCCTTGCGGAGGGGCTGATCCAGGGTATTGTGGGGACGGTGGCAGGGTTGATCTTAGGTTATCTTTTTGGTTGGTTCATTTTGCAGTTAATTGTTCCTGTAGGGAAACAATTTTTGAACATCAAAGTGGGGTTACCGGCGGTTTCTCCTTCATTGGTGATCACGTCTTCATTATTGGGAATTGGGATCACCGTGTTAGCGGGATTATTACCGGCGCAATCAGCAACACGGGTTACGCCCCTAGAAGCTCTGCGCCCCTCCGTCGGACAAGTGAGTTTTCACCGTCTAGCCGGTCTTTCATTCTGGACAGGCGTGGTGCTCATGATATTGGGTGTAGCAATCTTGATCAGCGGACAAGCCGCCTTGCTCGGGATAGGGGCGATTCTATTTGTTGGTGCCCTCATTCTGATGGCGCCGACTCTGATCAACCCGATTGCGGTTCTCTTCGGTAATTTACTGGCATTGCTCTTTGCGCGCAACGGCACAGCCCAACTAGCTGAAGGCAACCTCAGCCGTCAACCAGGGCGGGCAACAGTGACGGCTTCGACCACCATGATCGCCATGGCGGTGGTTATCATGGTGGCCAGTGTACTTTCTTCGGTGACCCTAACGTTTACTAAGGTGCTAGAAAAGAGCCTCGGCAGTGATTTTCTTATTATGCCTCCCACCGTAGCCGTATGGGGTTCGAACACCGGGGCTGCACCTGAATTGGCTCAGAAATTGCGTGAAATCCCTGGGGTTGCTCTGGTCAGCACCTTACGGTTTGCTGGCAGTCAGGTCAAGGATGTTGCCGTTGGCCTATTGGGGATAGACCCACAGGCTTATCGCCAACTGGATGCGTTAACGATCACGGAAGGAGATCCTGAAATAGCCTTGCGTGCGTTAGAAAATGAACGCGCTATTATTATCAACGGTGTGTTAGCGGCCACGGCAGGGATCCGTGTGGATGATGAGATTAACCTGCTTACGCCTAGCGGCGAAAAGACATATCGTGTCGTGGCGATTGGCATTGATTACCTTAATGCCAAAACTACCACCGGCTATATTTCCCAAGCGAATATGGCAACCGATTTTGGCCGTACTGAAGATGTCTTCTATCAGGTTAATTTGAAGCCAGGCGCCGATCGCGCAGCCGTTGAGACGGCGATCACCCAACTGCTCAAATCCTATCCCCAGTTCAAATTGTTTAGCGGCAAGCGTTATGTAGAGGAAAATCGGCGCTTGTTCGATGTGGTGCTTCTCAGCATGTATGCGGTTGCTGCGTTCCTGGCGATCCCCTCTTTGATTGCCATGGTCAACACCCTGGCTATTGGGGTCATCGAGCGGACGCGCGAGATCGGCATGCTCCGCGCGGTTGGGGCCACCCGTCGCCAAGTGCGCACAATGATTCTCTCGGAGGCGCTAATCCTTTCGGCCATTGGCACGGCTTTTGGCATCTTGGCCGGGTTGTACATGGGTTATATGGCGGTGCGCGCTTTTGAGGGCTTTGGCTTCCCGATGGAGTACCTCTTTCCCGGTTCGGGGATTCTGGCAGCGGTAGCGATTGGGATCCTGTTCGGCGCTTTGGCCGCAACGGTCCCAGCGCGCCAGGCGGCACAGTTGAACGTGGTGGAAGCCTTACGCTACGAGTAAACTAAAAAGAGGACGTGCGCATGATGCATTGACGTTTTGGGGCTGGTTGAAAATGAACCAGCCCCAAAATCTTAAGCAAGATAAACCCTGTCCAACGGGGCAGTCTAGCAGATACGTGGGAGCAGTTCGCCACTTAATGTTTCAACAACGCGGTGCGTGCCGAGCGTTGTGCGCAAAATGACGCGACTGGTGGGCTGGGCTTCTACAATGCCAATGCGAGCGGCCTCGGCACCATAAGGGTGCTGACGCATGACGGCCAGGGCGGTTTCGGCTTCCTCAGGAGGAACAATGACGATGACCTTGCCTTCGTTAGCAATATAAAGTGGATCCAAACCCAGCATTTCGCAGGCGGCACGCACGGCTGGGCGCACCGGTATGGCGGCTTCCTCAATACGGATACCTACCTGGCTTTGCTGGGCAATTTCGTTAAGAGTGGTTGCCAGTCCGCCGCGGGTGGGATCGCGTAAGACATGGGTGTGAGGGGCGGCTTTGAGCACGGCCTGGATGAGGTGGTTCAAAGGGGCTACATCGGATTTTACCTCGGCTTCAAAGCCCAGTTCACCACGTGCACTGAGTACGGCAATGCCATGATCTCCAATCGGCCCCGAGAGCAAAACAACATCGCCTGGGCGTGCCTGTTCCCCACCTCGAAGATGGTCATGGGAAGGCAGCCAACCTACTCCGGTGGTGATGATAAACAAACTATCGCCTTTGCCTTTCTCCACGACTTTGGTATCGCCGGCCACGACGATCACCCCCGCCTCGTCCGCCGCTTGTCGCATAGATTGGACAACCCGTTCAAGAGTTTCAATGCTTAGCCCTTCTTCAAGAATGAATGCGGCGGTGAGATAGAGAGGGATAGCACCGCTCATGCTAACATCATTGACGGTGCCACAAATAGCCAGCCGTCCAATATCACCTCCGGGGAAGAAGAGAGGGGAAATAACGTGAGAATCGGTTGAGAGGATCAGATGCCCTTCCAGGTGGGGTTCTATCCCGAGAGGCAAGCGAGCAAAATCATTACCAGCCTCCAGATAGGGGTTTCCCAAGTGAGCCTGAAAAAGGGTGCGGATCAGATCACGAGTCATTCGTCCGCCACTGCCGTGACCGAGGACAATGCGTTCGGTATGAGACAGTGGTAACGGGCACATGGGACCTTCAAATGCAGGCAAACCGGTTGTTGTGGTCATGGCTATCCCTCTGAGGTGGCGCGGTTAGATTGCTCGAGTCCGCGCCCGTAGCGATAATAGGCCGCGCACGCCCCTTCTGCCGAGACCATTGGTGCACCTAAAGGGGCTTGAGGAGTACATTGCGTAGCAAAAGCCGGACACTCATGGGGTTTTTTGATGCCTTGCAGGATCTGACCGGCAATGCAGAGGGGGGATTCTTGGGTTTTAATCGGGCCAAGATCAAAGCGTTTTTCTGCATCAAACTCAGCCCATTCGGGGCGCAACCCCCAACCGCTCTGCGGGATTAGGCCGATACCTCGCCAATTTCGATCGCAAGGCTCAAAGACGTGGTTGATGATCTGCTGAGCGGCACGGTTGCCATCACGGGTAACGGCGCGGGTATAAGCATTTTCTACCCCAACTCGCCCTTCTTCCAATTGCTCAATGGTTTTAAGGATGCCCTGTAGGAGATCGACTGGTTCGAAGCCGGTCACGGTCATGGGGACACGATATTGGGAAGCGATGGGTTCGTATTCCCAATAGCCCATGATGGTGCACACATGGCCCGCCAGGAGGAAGCCCTGGACACGATTAGTCGGAGCGCTCAGGATCGCGTGCATGGCAGGGGGCACGCGCACCTGTGAGACCAGAAGGGAAAAGTTTTTTAACCCTAAGGCCTTCGCCTGGAGCAGGCTCATGGCATTGGGTGGGGCAGTGGTCTCAAATCCGATGGCAAAGAAAACAACTTGACGATCCGGATGTTCCTGCGCGATGCGCACAGCATCCAGGGGGGAATAGACGACATGCACCCGCCCACCAGCGGCTCTCACGGCAAAGAGGTCGCGTTGTGAACCGGGGACGCGCAACATATCCCCATAAGAGCATAAGATGGTGTTGGGCAAAGACGCGATGGCAATGGCTTTATCAATCAACTCCAAGGGCGTGACACAGACTGGGCAGCCCGGGCCGTGTACCAACTCAATCTCTGCGGGGAGTAATTGATCCAGGCCATATTGTAAGATAGCATGCGTTTGACCGCCGCAAATTTCCATGAGCACCCACGGATGGGTGACACGGCGGCGGATTTCGGCGGCGAGTTTATGTACTACGTCGGCGTTACGAAACTCTTGTAAGACCTGCATAGGTGATCCCGTCTCTTCAAGACTCTTCGTTCAGTGCGCCGATCTCGCGCAGAAGTTGCAGGGTTTCCAAGGCTTCGCTCTCGCTGAGGCGATTCAGCGCAAAACCGGCGTGAACAATGACATAATCTCCTTCTTTGACTTCGGGCAAAGTTTCGATGCAGGCTTCGCGAAAGACGCCGCCAAAATCTACTTCTGCCATCCGTAGACCGGCCTGGTGATAGATACTAACGATTTTACCTGGAATGCCCAAACACATGATTAGCCTCCCAACTCGTATTCGGAATAATTTTTTCCTTCGATCCACGCTGCGGTTACCATGGCCTGCCCAAGCGCTAGACCGCCGTCATTGGTCGGCACTTGGCGATGGATCAAAACCTCAAAACCTGCTTGTTGCAGTTCCCGAACCGTGCGGTGAAGCAAGATTTGATTTTGCCAGACCCCGCCACTCAGGGCAACCCGGCGTATGCCCTCGACATCGCGGATATACTGGGCAACTTCAAGGCATAGGGTGACAATGGCGTTGTGAAAGCGCGCAGCAATACGAGGGATAGAAATGCCATGGCGCAGGTCATTGAGCAGGGCTTCCCACAGCGGATGCGCGTCCAGGTAGGGCCATTCTATCCGGAAGGAATAAGCCGCGGCTTCGTGCATATCTACCGCTTGTTCCAGTTCAATGGCTGCCTGCGCTTCGTAATTCACCGTGGATCGCAGCCCGATCAGTGCGGCTACGGCATCAAAGAGCCGTCCCATGCTTGATGTTAGAGGGGTGTTGATGCCTTTCTCTAACATGGCGTAGAGCAAACTACGTTCATCGGCACATAAAGCCTGCACGGGCGGTAAGTCCTCCTCCCAGGGCAAGCCATTCGCCCATAAATGGGCAAGCGCCATACGGGCGACCTGATGGACGGCGCGGTCGCCTCCAGGCAGGGGCACCGGTTTGAGATAAGCATAACGCCGATACCCTGCGTAGCTCCCGATAAACACTTCACCCCCCCAAATTGTGCCATCACTACCGTATCCAGTACCATCAAAAATCAGTCCAATCACTGGATCTGGGTCGTTGATTCCATTGTCAACCAGGCAAGCCGCTAGGTGAGCGTGATGGTGTTGCACATACAATAGGGGCTTGCTTTCAACTTGGGATCTATTTTGAGCGTATCGGGTGGCTAAATAATCGGGGTGTAAATCTGTTGCCAGCCATTCGGGTTGAGTGCGGAACAGCGTCTCATAGTGCCGTATGCCTTCCTCGAAGGCTTGCAGGGTCTCGTAATTTTGCAAGTCCCCAATATGGTGGCTGAGGAACGCGTAATGCTTGCGGGTTAGGCAAAAAGTATTTTTTAGTTCGGCACCTACGGCTAAGATGGGCGGTACCTCACGCGGCAGGTGAATGGGATCGGGGGCAAACCCGCGCGCCCGACGCAGAAAATAGGGAGCGCCATGAACAATTCGGATCACCGAATCATCCACACGAGTGTAGATAGGGCGGTTATGGGTCAAAATGCCATCGGCAAGCGATGCCAAGCGGTCAAAAACCTCATGATCAAGGTAGGCAATGGGCTCCTCACTTAGATTGCCGCTGGTCATAACCAGCACCTCGGGAAAGCCTGGGGAAGGTTCGAGCAAAAGAAGGTGCAGGGGCGTGTAAGGGAGCATGAAACCCAGGGTGTGCTGGCCGGGGGCAACCTCCGCGGCTATCGGTGAGCGGGGGAGTCGTTCTAGGATGACGATAGGGTGAGAGGGAGAGGTGAGCCACTGTTGTTCTGCTTCACCCAGGTGGGTGTGGCGAGCAATGGTGCTGACATCAAACGCCATCACCGCAAAAGGTTTATCACTCCGTTGTTTGCGTAACCGTAGTTCACGCACACTTTCTGCGCGCGTTGCATCGCAAGCCAGGTGGAAACCTCCCAATCCCTTTATGGCTAGAATGCGCCCTTCTGCCAGCCATTGGCGCGCGAGTTGTAGTGCATCTTCTCGCTCAGCCAGGGTCTCACCTTGAGGGGTCAAAAATTGAAGATGTGGACCACACACGGGGCAGGCAATCGGTTGCGCATGAAAACGGCGGTTGCCCGGGTCGTGGTATTCTGCCTCACAGTCTGGGCAGAGGGGGAACCCAGCCATAGTGGTATTGGGGCGGTCGTAGGGGATGGCGCGAATGATGGTGAAACGAGGGCCGCAATTGGTGCAATTGATGAAAGGATAACGATAGCGCCGATCCCGGGGATCGAATAATTCGCGCCGGCAATCCGCGCAGATGGCTATATCCGGCGAGACCGGAAGAAATTCGTGACTCTCGTCTTGACTTTCGATAATCGTGAATGTTGTTGCGTGATTGGGCGGGATAGATACTGCTTCGAAGGAATCAATGCGTGCCAAGGGGGGAGGATTGGTTTTCAATTCTGATACAAAGGCTTGTAGAGCCTCTGAGTTACCGCTGATCTCAATTTCTACGCCTGCGGCAGAATTGCGTACCCACCCATTTAGCCCATAACGCGTGGCAAGGTTGTAAACAAAGGGACGAAACCCAACCCCTTGAACAATGCCTCGAATTCGGATGTATAACCCATAAGAAGAGACGCTCATTTTTAGCGCGTTGTTATCTCGGCGCGTAGCCAATCCAACCATGGTTGCAACCCTTCCCCACTCTTGCAGGAAAGCGGGAAGGTCAGGAGTCCCGGGTTGAGAAGTTCAACTCCGCGACGGAAATACTCCATGTTGAACTCAATATAGGGTAACAAGTCAATCTTATTGATGACCAAAACATCCAAGCCCCGATACATGTTGGGATATTTATAGGGTTTGTCGTCGCCTTCAGGGATACTGGCGACCAGGATGTTGCGATGCGTCCCGAGTTTGAAGGTAGCGGGACAAATCAAGTTACCCACATTCTCAACGATGATGAGATCTAACTCGGTGAGCGTCAATTGCGCCAATCCGGCGCGCAGCATGACTGCGTCGAGATGGCAATCTCCTCCGGTGTTAATCTGGACGGCGGGGATGCCCAAAGCACTGACTTTATCTGCATCAATGGTAACCGGAGCGGTGTCGCCTTCGATCACGGCAATGCGAAATTCGGTACTCAGTGCGCGCAAGGTTTGCAGGATCAAACTGGTTTTACCCGCGCCTGGTGATGCCATGATGTTAATCGCCAACACCCCGGCCTCATCAAGTAGGCGGCGGTTGAGTTCGGCTACCTGATCGTTGGCGTCTAAAAGTTTTTCGACCACTGGCACTTTAATTGGATTACCCATTGTTTACTCCATGACTATGTCGACGTTAGCGTTCTATTTCGATACTTTCCAGATAGAATTCGTCTCCTGAGAGCAACGTCAGGTTAGAACTATTGCACACAGGGCAAGGGTGAAGGATGTCGTTGATTTCAAATTCGTGCTGACAATCCTGACAGCGCATGCGCGGCGTCGGGCGTTGAAAATGGAGCCGTGCGCCCTCACAAATGGTGCCTGCACTGATCAGATCCCAGTAAAACTGCACCGAATCATCCACGATGCTAGAGAACTTGCCCAGAACAATATGGATATCGGTGACACGCTGAGCCCCTGCTTCCTGGGCATGCTTAAGTGCGATAGAAAGAATGCTTTCGGTAACCGGTAACTCGTGCATGGGAGCTTAAATTATACCTGTAATAGTCCATTTTATCCTATGGCTTCGCGCGAAGAATTCATGAGTATTTCCATCAGATGCAGGCGGGTGACCAGCAACTGACTGGCCACAACATTGGCCAAGCGACGGGTAATAATATAACCGAGATGTGGGTCTATCTCACACTGTTGTTGCAAGGCTTTGCCTTCAAGAGCTAGCAATCGCATGGGAGTGAGAGCCCGCACTGTAGTAGTACGCTGACGCACAACAGGGGTCAAAACCGACCATCCCAAGATATCCAGAGGTTCAGCCTGGAGGATGCGCACAGAACCATGGCCAGGTACGCTAATCTCGACACTGGCGCGACCATCCAGCACGAGGTAGAGAAAATCGGGTTGATCGCCCTCTTGAAATAGCACTTCACCCGGCGCCAAATATCGCTCATGGGCTAGGCTAGCCAGAGTTTCTAACTGGCGCTGGCCGAGTTCGATGAACCATGGGATACTCTTCAACAGGGCCACCAGGTTGGCTTCCATGTTCTACCACCTATAACAACGTTTAGACCAGAGTCTTGTATAGTTTTTATCATCTTGCAGGGGTGGGGTTATAGTGACCTCTGTAATCATTGCAGATGCAAATTGTCATCAAATCCTACCCCTGCTGAAGGAAAGGTGTTAACCATCGGAGCAAAGGATTCACCACAGAATCCAGCAGTCTCTGAGTTCGTTCCGATAATTGGCGTGAGAAGCCGAATTCATACCCGCGCACAGAAAGCAAGAATCCGGCTGGGGAGCGCCCGTATAGCGCCTCAACCAGGGCTAAGCAGGACTGAGGGGTCAGATGATGACTCAGCGGTGAGGGTTGAAACCCGGCTTGCAAGGCCTGCCAGCAAATTTCATTGGGGAGGGCGCCGGTATGTGCATCCACAAAACAAACATGCGTGTAGGCGGCAAGATCTTCGGCCATCTCCGGTCTCAGTTGCAAATCAGTGCATAAAGTGAGTCCCTCATTCACGGGAAGGATCTCTCCGATGTCTAACACCTTTGGATAGCCCCAGGAGGTTGCAAGGCGGTTAACGAGATGCCACGCAAGGCCATCATCCTGGCGATCCGGGTTGCCGATGCCCAGGATGAGCAGGCGCGGGGAAAGGGAAACCGCTTCCTTCCCCCATATGTCGAGGGAAGGGAGCGGCAGGTCTGAGCAAGCGAAACTTTCACTCATGCAGACGAGCCAGAGTTTGCCGCAATTGACCTTGGGCGTCCAGGATTTCAATCACCATGGGCATTTGCCCCACGGCGTGGGTGGAGCACGAAAGACAGGGATCATAAGCGCGGACGGCAGCTTCGACGCGGTTGAGTAGTCCTTCCCGAATCTCCGGCCCGGTGATGTAGGTCTTAGCAACATTGTCCACGGCTTCACTCATGGCCCAGTTGTTGTGGCCAGTAGCGACAATGAGATTGATCCGTTCAAGTTGGCCGTTGGGTTTAGCCCAATAGTGATGGAAGAGGGTGCCCCGCGGGGCTTCGAGCACCCCGACTCCTTCACCACGGATCTCTTGGCGGGTGTTAAGGATATCGGTGCTGAGGATGTCGGGGTCATCGAGAAGGACGCGCACGTTTTCCGCCGCGTAGAGGGCTTCGATCAGGCGTGCGTAGTGGTAATAGAGCGTTTGCTCTACCGGCTTGCCATTATTAATGGCTTTGAACTCTTTCAGCGCGGCATCAGCTAAAGGCGTGGCTATACGGTCAGCAACGTTGAGCCGCCCCAACGGCCCAACGCGGTAAACTCCAGCTGGCCAACCCATCTTCTTGTAGTAAGGGAATTTCAAGTAAGACCAGGATTCAACATGCTCGGCAATGTAATTCAGGTACTCCCGCCCATCGAAGTGCTCTAACTCTTGACCGTTAGCGTCAATAAGCCGCAATTGACCATCGTAGAGTTCAAGCGTGTTGCCGGGCTTGACCATACCGAAATAACCGGTGGAGAAGACGGCAAAACGATTGATATCTTCCTGGTTGGCTTCGGCCCAATCTTTGAAGATCTTCAACCCTAGTTGGATCGTTTCGATGGCATCATCTAGACCTACCAGAATCTGGTCACGTTCACTGTGGGTCAGGGCTTTATTCACGCCGCCGGGAACGGCAAAAACTGGGTGGACGCGCCGACCGCCCAGAATGTGGATAATTTCCTGACCGAATTTGCGCAGGCGAACCGCACGCAGGGCTAGGTCAGGGTTCGCTTGAATCAGGCCCACCACATTGCGGATGGCGGGGTCGGCATCAAAACCCAATAAGAGGTCCGGGCCGGCCAATTCAAAGAAGTGCATGCCATGGCTTTGGATCACCTGTCCCATGTGCATGAGTTCGCGCAGTAATTGGGCTGGTCGGGGTGGGGGGCAGCCGTACAGATCATCGCAGGCTTTGGCTGCAGCAAGGTGATGCGAGACCGGGCAAATGCCGCAGATGCGCGGGGTGATCACCGGCATTTCAAAGGCCATGCGTCCCTCGCAGAATTTCTCAAAGCCACGGAATTCATTGATGTGCAAATAGGCGTGTTCAACTTTGCCTGCTTCATTCAACCGGATGGTGATCTTGGCATGCCCCTCGATGCGCGTTACCGGCTCAATGGTGATCTTTTGGGGGGTTACGGTAGCCATAGGTGTTTCCTCCTTGTTTTGTTGCACCCTACCACTAATGCCATTGGAGACGCTCATCTTTGAGCACGGGGATGCGCCCTTGTGCCAATTCGCTTAGCACGTAATAAATGATATCTGCATTGGGTGGGCAACCCGGGACAAAGACATCCACTTTTACGACCTCGCTCACAGCACGAACTCGGGTGGGTTTTGCCAGTTCGGGGTCATCCGGGATTTTGCCATCAGCGTCGGTGCTTTCCGTTTCGATATAGGCGCGGCGCAGGGCATCCTCGATCTTAAAAAAGTTACGCATGGCCGGCACCCCTCCAAACACCGCGCAATCACCCAGCGCTACCAGGATCTTGCAACGTTTACGCATTTTATGGGCAACTTCTTCGTTGGCGGTATTGTTAATTCCGCCTTCCAGAACGCCCACATCCACACCGCTGGGGTCGGGCTCTTTGAGGTCGGTGATGGGAGAAGAGCGCAAATCCACCAATTCGACCAAATTAACAATGCGTTCGTCTATATCCAGAAACGACATGTGGCAACCGGCACAGCCGGCTAGCCAATCGGTAGCAACTTTGGGTTTACTCATGGCATCTCCTTTCACTTTGACCAGTAATTATCCTACACAGCAATGGCGACTGGTGCAACACGCTGAGTGAGTGTAGCCCGCCAATCTCCGTTCACCTCAATCCCGAGGGCAGAGGCTAAAGCGCGCAGAGCGGTTTCATTGGATTGGGCCCGCTCCGGTGCAGATAGGCACGAATGAGCTTCTTGCAAGCGGCCTTCTAGGTTAAGGTAATGGCCGCTTTCTTCAGCCCAGGTGTAGACCGGTAGTACCACATCGGCGCGGGCGGTGAGTTTCGATTCACGGCTGGCTTGGACGATTAAGTAAGGTGTCCGCTCTAATGTGGCGATCAAGGCTTCGCTGGGGAGTTCGTCCCCCAGTGCCACAAAGGCTACTTCATACGTGCCTGGGCGCAGAGGCTCAGTCAAATCGAGTTGCGCCGCGGCCAGGCTGTTAGCTTCCCCTTTCGGGCTGATCAAGGTTGCCCCAATCATCCTGGCTAACCGCACCAGGGCTTTGATGGCGACTGCCTCTTTGAGCGCGGCGGGATCATAAACGATGACTGGCTTTTCGCCGCGTGTGATCTGGTAAGCGGCCTTGAGAAAATCATCTGTTGCCAATCCAGTTGACTTAGCTGCATTAGCCAGATTGGCAACAGCATCTTCAGCATATTCGGTGCGGTTCAAACCCAACCGGGCGACCGCGGCTATCAGCCCTTCAATAACCGCTGACTGGCGTCCCTCTTTGAAGCGCAGCGTGACTTCTGCAAGGTGTGAGAGATGATTTTCCCGGCTATCGGCGATCACAATGTGCGTGCCACGATTGAGAGAGCGCCGTACCATGAATCCCAGAACTTCATGGTTATTGGCTAAATCGGCTTGCATGACCAAGATGGAAGTAGCGCGATCTAAATCTGCAACACTTCCTTCAAAAGGCTCGCCAAGATCATCCAAAGCCTCTACCAAGGGTCGCACAGCATCACCGTTCAAGGTGGTTGCCAGAGGGCTTTGCAACCCTTCTGTGAATACCTTGCGGAAGAGATATAGGGCTTCAGCCGTCAGACGGGCGGATGCCAGTGCGAGGCTGTTGGCGGCATGACGTTTGAGAGTGCTAGCAACGGTGTCCAAGGCTTCTTCCCAGGTTGCCGGTTGAAGCTCGCCGTTCTTACGCACAAGGGGTTGGGTCACCCGTGGACGATCATCGTCCAGTGGGTAGTACCGTCCCACTTTGCACAAGACACCCTGATTTACTGGCGCATCCCAGTCACCGTAAATGCTCAAGATACGGTTGTCGGTGATCAGCACGTCCAGACCACAACCCAGACTACACCCTGTGCAAATGGTAGTCACATGGTTGGCCTCAGATTTTTTCCCTTGATAAGCGCTTTTACGATCAATCATGGCGCCGGTGGGGCAGACTTGAACGCACATGCCGCATGACACACAGGTGCTCTCACCTAAGGGTACTTCGAAATCAGCGATGATGAACGTGCGTGCCCCGCGATTCGCCACACCAAGGGTGTTGACACCAACCAGTTCATTACAGGCACGGATGCAACGACGGCAGAGGATGCAGCGGTTGTGTTCAAGGATAATATAAGGATGAGACGCATCCACCGGGAAGGGTTGCCAATTGGGTTGCAGCGGCCAGTGGGTCATTCCCAAGCGATAGGCCGCGTTTTGCAGTTCGCAGTCCCCTCCGCTAACCTGGCAGTAGGGGCAAAAGTGGTTGCGTTCGCTAAAAATGAGCGAAAGAGCAAATTCGCGTGCTTTTTTGACCTTTTCGCTCTCGGTATGGATCACCATGTTGTTCGATACCGGGATAGTACAGGCGGCTTGCAGGGTGCGAAAACCCTCGATCTCCACCATGCACAGTCGGCATCCTCCATAGGGCGTCAGGTGAGGATGATCGCATAGGGTGGGAATGAAAATCCCTAATTGCCTAGCTGCTTGTAAGACGGTGATTCCATCGGGGACTTCATAGGTTTGCTGATTGATTGTAATTGTGGCCATCCCTGCTCCCTTCTAGTGAATGCAAAATTATGGCAGATTTAGGTAGTGTGGTAGGCTTCTACTCTGACCGCCGCGACTTTATACTCGGGAATTTTTGAAATCGGGTCTAGCGCGGCGAGGGTCAGTTCGTTAACCGAAGCTTCGGGGAAGTGGAAGTTGCCATAGACCAAACCAGGCGGCACGCGATCGGTGACCCAGGCTTCGGCGACAATGCTACCGCGACGCGAGGTGACTTTGACCTTACGAACACCATTGAGGCCGATGCGTTGAGCGTCCTCAGGGCTGATCTCAATCAGGGGCCGGTCATAAACCTCTAACAATCCTTTGGAGCGGCGTGTCATTTCACCGCCATGCCAGTGGTAAAGCACCCGCCCGGTTGTCAATACCATAGGATAATCTTTATCGGGTTGCTCTGCCGGCGGTACATGGACAGTGGGATGGAATTTACCTTTCCCTCGGGTGAATTGCCCCACGTGGAGAATGGGCGTGCCGGGGTGATCTTTGCCACGCACCGGCCATTGCAAACTTTCACCTGCTTCAAGTCGGGCATGGCTAACACCGGCGTAAATAGGTGTCAGGGCTGCCACTTCATCCATAATTTGGGCTGTATTGGTGTAATTCCAGTCGGCAAAGGGGGCTTCTGGATTAACCTTGCGTTGGCCTTGGCTCAGAATGCGCTGAGCCAGATCGCAAATGATCATCCAGTCAGGGCGCGCATCACCAAGAGGCCGAATGGCCTGACGTACGCGCTGAATACGGCGTTCAGTGTTGGTGAAGGTGCCATCTTTTTCGGCAAATGAAACCCCCGGTAACAAAACATCGGCGTAAACTGAGGTTTCAGAGGGAAAGATTTCTTGAAGTGCCAAAAATTCCAGGCGCTCCAGGCAATGACGGACGTGGTTGGTATCGGGATCGCTCATCACCGGATTCTCACCCAGGATATACATGGCTTTGATCTTGCCTTCACCCGCCGCTGGGATCATCTCGGTGACAGCCAGTCCTACCTTATCGGAGAGAGAGGCTCCCCATGCCTGTTCAAATTTTAGCCGTGCCTCTTCAGCAGTTACGCGCTGATAGCCGGGATAGACATCCGGCAAGCCGCCCATATCACAGGCGCCCTGAACATTGTTCTGACCGCGGAGAGGATTTACCCCACCGCCGGGGATGCCCATGTTGCCCAAGAGCATCTGGAGGTTGGCCAAAGTTAGCACGTTCTGAACCCCGACAATGTGTTGGGTGATTCCCATGGCCCAGATGACGGCCATGGGGTGATATTTACCCATGATTTCAGCTGCTTGATAAAGTTGTTCCACCGGTATACCGGTGATTGCGGCAACTCTTTCGGGAGTGTAGTCGCGCAGATTTTCAACAAAGGCGTCGTAATTTTCGGTACGTTCGGCAATAAAGGTCTTATCTTCCCAGCCGTTTTGGACAATAATGTGCATTAGCCCGTTCAAAAGAGCAATGTCTGTCCCGGGCCGCTGTTGAAGATGAAGGGTGGCAAACTCGGTGATGTCAATGCGCCGCGGATCGGCCACGATCAACTTGGCGCCACGTTTAAGTACTGCCTGGCGAATCATGGCGCCAAAGACGGGATGCTGCTCGGTGGTGTTTGAGCCGATGATAAAAATAGCCGCAGCTTTTTCAGCCACATCCTTCATGGAGTTGCTCATTGCACCGGAGCCGTAAGCCATAGCCAAACCGGCCACTGTGCTGGAGTGGCACAGGCGGGCGCAGTGATCAATGTTGTTGGTACCGATGACCTGCCGTGCCAGCTTGTTCATCAGATAATTTTCTTCATTGGTGCACTTTGCTGAGGTCAAGATACCCACACTGTCCGGGCCGTAAGTATCACGAGTCTCGGCGAGTTTACGGGCGACGATGTCAAGGGCGGTTTCCCAATCCACCTCGACCCAAGGGCCGCGATCACCATTGGCAGGGCGTTTTTCACCCTTTAACAAGTAAGCGCGGACCTTGGGCTTGAGCAAGCGGTCAGGATGATGGATGTAGTCGTAGCCATAACGTCCTTTGACACACAAATGCATGCCATTGACCGGCGCATTGGGATTGGAGACAACGCGGATGATACGGTTTTCTTTGGTATTGATGTGGAGGTCAAACTGACAACCCACGCCACAATATGCACAGGTTGTGGTCACCACTTTGCCGGGTGCACCAGCGCCGACAGAGGGCTTGTTATCCAATGCGCCGGTGGGGCAGTAAGCAACACAGGCACCACAGGACTCGCACCGTGCTTCGAGCATGGTTTCATCCATCCCGGCCACAATGCGAGTATCATACCCTCGCTCGGCTAATCCCCATACGAAGCGTCCCTGCACCTCGGCGCAGGCACGGATACAGCGCCCACACAGAATGCACTTATTTAAATCCACCCAAACAAAGGGATTAGGATCACTATTGATCGGATAGCGCGGCGCCTTTGCCATGAGCGAGGCAGGCTCTAGATCATAGGCTCGTGCCCAGTGTTCGAGTTCATTGAAACGACCATCTTCGCTAGCGTAACCTGCATCATGGTAGGTCGAGAGCAGAAGTTGTAAAATGGTGCGCCGCGATTCACGTAAGGCCGGGGACTCGGTGGTAACTTCCATGCCATCGCTAACCGGTAGAGTGCAGGAAGCCAAGGGGGTACGTGCCCCTTTGACTTCAACCACACACAGGCGGCAACCTCCATGAGGGCTGAGATCCTTGTGATAACACAGGGTGGGGATCGTAATCCCTGCCTGTGCGGCGGCTTCCAGTACCGTCATTCCTTCGGGTACCTCTAACTTTTTTCCGTCAATGATTACCGTGACCATGCTCACCTCTCCCATAACTCAACACCAACCAATTCACGAGCGGTGATGTCGCAAGTAAATGAACCAATAGACCAAACCAACCATGAAAGCACCACCGATGATATTGCCAATGGTCACGGGCAGTAAGTTGGCCAGGAAGAAGTTGCCCCAGGTCAGGTTGGCATAACTTTCGAGCGTTTTTCCGGCGTCAACCAGAGCCTGCAGTTTCCAGAATGACGCCGGTGCCCATTCTTTGATAAAAAGACCTATAGGGATGAAGTACATGTTGGCAATGCTGTGTTCAAATCCGGCGGCCACAAAAGCGGAGATAGGCGGGATGATGCTCAGGATTTTATCAGTGGTGGTGCGGGCGCTGTAACATAACCAAACGGCCAGACAGACCAGCGCGTTACACAGGATGCCCAAGGCAATCGCTTGCACAAATTCCAGATTGACTTTTGCGTTGGCAATATTGAGCGCATTTAAGCCAACCGCACCGTTGCCGAATTTATACTGCCCGCTGAGAAAGACCAATAGGGCAGTAGCAACCGAGCCAATGAAATTCCCAATGTAAACGATGATCCAATTACGCAACAAGGCGCCTAGGGTGACCTTTCCACTGGTAAAGGCCATAATGATCAGGTTGTTGCCAGTGAAGAGTTCAGCGCCACCGACGATGACCAGGATCAGACCCAAGGTGAAGACGAGGCCGGTCAGCAAGCGGGTTACACCATAAGGCAAGGTGGATCCGGCGCTCACCGTGGTGGCAAAGATTGCCCCTAAGGCAATAAATGCCCCGGCTAGAACTGAAAGCGCCAGCATAGACCAGAAGTCTAAATTTGCTTTTTTAACCCCAATGGCTTCGGCTTTCTGTGCCATCTCTGGGGGCATCAGAGCATCAATGGTGAAACCATTATTGATCGACATACGGATAAAACTCCTCTAAAGGTTGGGATATGATGTAAAGGATTATGCGAAGGCTTTGATTTTACAAACTCCGGCAGGGCAGACCTGAAGCGTGATATGAGCTTCGACCTCGGCGCGGAAATGCTTGAGCATATCTTTGATTGGTGTGCCGGCAGTTTGACCCAGCCCGCAGTTAGAAAGCAGATACATGTTGTCACTTAGCCAAAGTAGATGGTCCAAGTCTTCCATCTTGCCACGGCCTTCGGCAATAGCACACATGATCTCATAAGCCCGCTGGGTGCCGATGCGGCACGGATTGCACTTGCCACAGGACTCTTTGCGGAAGAAGTTCATCAAGACTTTGACTAAATCCACAACGCAGGTGTTCTCATCACAGATTAGCAAGGCCCCTGATCCCAAGGCAACGCCGGCTTTGGCGTAGGAATCAAAGTCCATGGGCGTGTCTTGGAGTGAGGCGGGGATCAATGATCCACTAGATCCGCCGGTTTGAGCCAGTTTGAACGCAGCGCCACCTTTCATACCTTTGGCGTAAATGTTGATAACCTCGCGCAGGGTGATGCCCATCGGCACTTCAATGACGCCGGTTGCATTGACGTTACCCAGAATAGTGTAAACTTTAGTGCCGGGGCTGCTGGGTGTGCCAAAGCGCCGGTACCAGTCGGCGCCGTTGAGCAAAATGGGCGGCACATTAGCCAGGGTCTCGACGTTGTTGACCACAGTGGGTTTACCCCATAAGCCATGGGTTGTGGGGAAGGGGGGACGAGAGCGAGGCTGTCCACGCTTGCCCTCGATAGATTCAATCAGCGCGGTTTCTTCGCCGCAAATATAGGCTCCTGCACCGGTATGGATATGAATGTCAAAATTGAAATTGGTACCAAAGATGTTCTTCCCCAAGAAACCCATTTCACGGGCTTGTTCGATGGCACGGCGCAGCCGTTCCTGGGCTAAGAGATATTCACCGCGCACATAGATATAACCCTCATCCGCTCCCACCGCATAACCGGCAATAGCCATCGCCTCAATAATGCTGTGAGGATCGCCTTCAAGGATGATGCGATCTTTGAACGTGCCGGGTTCGCTTTCATCTGCATTGCAAATGATGAATTTTTTCTCGGACTTCTCACGCGCCACAAAAGACCATTTAACACCGGTGGGGAAGCCTGCTCCCCCGCGACCGCGCAAGCCGGATTTTTTGATCTCTTCAATGACCTCATTGGGGGTCATCTCGGTAAGGACTTTTCCCAATGCGCTGTAACCATCGTGGAGGATGTATTCTTCAATATCGTCGGGGTTAATCAGCCCAACACGGCGTAAAACAATGCGCTGTTCCGCCGGAAGTGTTCCTTTACGTGCGGCAACCCAGGCGATGCGCCCGGAGAGTTCACGCACTGGTGCGAGTAAATCGGTGGCAACGCGCCCTTTGTAAAGATGTTCCTCAACCAGGTAGCGCACGTCCTCAGGGCGAACAGGTCCGTACACCACAGCCTCGGGGTAAACGATGACCATGGGGAGGGCGTCGTGACGGCCTACATCGCCGATCATCATAACTGAGACCTCATCGCTAAGCCCAAAATCCTGCACGGCTTTCTGAAGGACCTGGAAGACCTGCTCGGCGCCGCGCTCCAGGCTGATAGCATCGCCGGAAACCAAAACCATTGAACGGATCATTTTCATGGCGTTCCTCCTTTGCGGCTTAGCGATAACGGGCTAAAATCTCGGGCACCCGTTCGGGCGTTACGTTGCCATAAACGTCTTCATCCACCACGATTACAGGCCCAACACTGCACAATCCCAGGCAGGAAACGGTAACCAACGTCCACTGTCCGTCCGGACTGGTTTCGCCCGCTTCAAGGTGCAGGTGTTCTTGCAGCGCTTCCCACACCTCACGCCCTCCCACGACGTGGCAGGGAGCGCTTTCGCAGAACTGCACGACGTGTTTGCCGCGCGGTTTGGTGGAGAGCATTTGATAAAAACTGGCGACTGACATCACCTGGCTATGCGGCTCTTTGAGCCGCTTGGACACCTCGTTCAGTGCCTCTGGCGGTAGATAACCCAGGGTGCGGTTGATGTCACTCAGGATGGGGATCAATTCCTCCCGCCGCGCGCCATAGCGTTCCAGGGCGGCTTCTACCGCGGCCAGAATTTTCTCTCGTTTACCATTGTCGTTTTGGGGTCTCATGCCTCTCCTCCAACCGGCTGGTGAAAACAGTTACTGAATGACGACAGCGTTGAAGTTACAGACCTGCATGCAGATGCCACAGCGGATGCAGATGTCCGGGTCA
This sequence comes from Thermanaerothrix sp., assembly GCF_056331585.1. Classification (NCBI taxonomy): domain Bacteria; kingdom Bacillati; phylum Chloroflexota; class Anaerolineae; order Anaerolineales; family Anaerolineaceae; genus Thermanaerothrix; species Thermanaerothrix sp. The sequence goes on along the minus strand of NZ_JBWGPQ010000002.1, from coordinate 118,947 downwards.
ATCACGTGGGTCTGGCGGCGCTCCCCGCTAATCGCACCCACCGGGCAATTGCGGGCGCATACGGTGCATCCGGTGCAGGCTTCAGGCAGAATCTCATAACGGATCAGGGCACGGCAGACTTTGGCCGGACAGCGTTTCTCATAAATATGAGCTTCGTATTCTTCGCGGAAGTGCTTGAGGGTGCTCGCTACCGGGTTAGGCGCGCCTTGACCCAGGCCACAGAGGCTATTGGTGCGAATCTGTTCGCATAGGTATTCCAGAGTCTCGATATCGCCGTCTTGTCCTTTGCCTTCGCAGATACGGGTGAGAATCTCCAGAATGCGTCGGGTACCGATGCGGCAGGGGGTGCATTTACCGCAGGACTCATCCTGGGTGAATTCCATGAAGAAGCGGGCGATATCCACCATACAGGTATCTTCATCCATGACAATCATGCCCCCTGAACCCATGATGGATCCAGCGGCAGTTAGAGATTCGTAGTCTACCGGCAAGTCCAGATAACTGGCGGGCAGACATCCTCCCATTGGGCCGCCGGTTTGGATGGCCTTAAATGCCTTGTCATCGCGAATCCCGCCCCCCACGTCATAAACGATCTCGCGCAGGGTAATGCCGAAGGGCACCTCGATTAAACCGGTGTGGTTGAGATCACCGGCAAGGGCAAAGGTCTTGGTGCCCTTGCTCTTTTCGGTGCCCATGCTGGCAAACCAATCGGCGCCTTTGAGAATAATTTGAGGCACGTTCGCATACGTTTCCACATTGTTGATGTTGGTGGGTTTGCCCCAGAGACCGCTTTGAGCCGGGAAAGGCGGGCGCGGACGTGGTTCGCCCCGCCGCCCTTCGATCGAGGCGATCAAGGCAGTTTCCTCACCGCAGACGAAGGCACCGGCACCTTGACGCACCTCCAGGTCAAATGAGAAATCGGTGCCGAGGATGTTTTTACCCAACAGGCCGAAATTGCGCGCTTGCTGGATGGCAATATTGAGGGTTGAGACGGCCAACGGATATTCGGCGCGGCAGTAGATATAACCTTGCGAGGCACCGATGGCATATGCGGCAATGATCATACCCTCGATAACCGAATGCGGATCGCCCTCGAGCACGCGGCGATTCATAAAAGCGCCGGGGTCACCCTCGTCGGCGTTGCAGATAATGTACTTGGGTTCGCCTTTTGCGGCGCGGGTGAGTTCCCACTTGCGTCCGGTGGGGAAACCGGCACCGCCACGACCTCGCAACCCCGAGCGTTTGATCTCCTCAATAACCTGCTCCGGGGTCATTTCGGTGAGCACTTTTGCCAGCGCCTGGTAGCCATCTTCGGCGATGTAGTCCTCAATGTTCTGGGGGTCAATCTTGCCGCAGTTGCGCAGAACAACCCGCACCTCCTTAGGGGTAGGGGCACTCAGTTCCTCATCCACAAATTTGGGCTTGGTGTAGAGGAATTTTTGAACGACCCGCCCCTTGAGGAAGTGTTCTTCCACCAAGTAGGGAATGTCATCTACCGAGAGGCCGACATAATGGACGCCTTCAGGGTAAACCATCAATTCGGGTCCCTCACTACAGGCTCCAATGCGTGAGGTCTCCAGTACCTGTACCTCATCAATCAACCCTTGGGCGACCAGTTCATCTTGGAGGGCGTCTTCTATATCATGAGCCCCTCGACTTAAGCAATCAGGATCTACACAGACCAAAACGTGTGACCGGTAGTATTTCATATCGCAACCTATACCTTCGCTAAGGTGTCTGGAAACCTGTGGTTTAGAGCGGAACGACGTGCTCTTGTACGACTTGTCCCTTTAGCACGTGTTCTTCCAGGATGCGGCGTGCCACCTCGGGAGTCACTTTTCCATAAGTTACCTTGGGTTGGTCCCCAACCGTAACCTGCACGATGGGCTCGCGTTCGCACAAGCCGATACAGCCGGTTTGGGTTACGATGATCCCTTCCAGGTTTTTCTCCGCGATGGTTTCGAGGATGGCTTTCATGGTGTCGCGGGCACCGGCGGCGATACCGCACGTTCCCATCGCCACCGTGATCTGGACCTGTCCGGAGGTGGTTTTGGCTTTCCGCTTGGCCAGGGCTTCTTCTCGAATGCGCTTTAGATCGTCCAAACTTTTGATCGTAGGCATGGTTAAACTCCTTGAGAGGCTTTTTCCAGGGTTACGGGTTTCTGAACTTGGCGGATACCTTCTTCTAATTCATGATGGAGGTAGGATAAGACCGTCGGTTCGGTCAAAGGCATCCCTTGCAATACTTCAAGCACGGGTGCGCTCTCGAATGTGTATACACGCTCGTCCACCTGATAAATAAACGTCCAATTGACGTGAGGATTGCCCACCAGAAGGGTGAGGAAGGTGCTGGCCAGGTCTCCCAACGGCATGCGGTCAATGTGACTGCGTTGAAAAACCACGCGCACGCAAGTGCCTTTTCCTACCTCAGACTCAATGGTCAAATAACCATTGCAAGCCTCGGCGGCGGCTTTAAGCAGGGGGATTCCCAAGCCTACCTTGCGGGTTGTGCGCGAGGTTACAAAGGGGTCTACGACGCGGGCAACCATTTCGGCATCCATACCTCTGCCATCATCACGCACCTCCATGGTCAGGCGGTCGTTCTGGGTGTCCTCAATCACCTTGATGGTGATATGGGATGCCCCGGCCGCCAGGCTGTTTTCAGCAATATCCAGGAGGTGTAGCGCAAGTTCTTTCATAGTAGTTGACAGAATTTACTGCGATTGCAACGGGCGCAGAATTTGCGGGAATTTGTTTGGGCGCACTCGTCCCACGATTTGCTCATCCACCACGACTACCGGGGCTTGACTGCAGGCACCCACACAGCGGCACAACTCAAGCGTGATGTTGCCGTCCGGTGTGGTTTGGCCCGGTTCAATCCCCAGGAGGGATTTAGCTTTTTCGATCAATTGGGGCGTGCCGCCGACATAACAGGCTGTACCCATGCAGAATTTAATAGTGTGCCGACCGCGTGGGGTGGTGGTGAAAAAGGAGTAGAACGTTACTACGCCATGCACCTTGCTGACTGGAATATGCAAGGCGTCGGCTACATATTGTTGCATGGGGTTCGAAATATAGCCAATGCGGGATTGTAATTCATTTAAGATCACCATCAATGCCCCCGGGAGATCCTTGTTCTTTTCAAGGATCTCGTCAATCAAGTGTTTCTTTTCCGGGTCGGCGAGTGGATCGTTGGGTGGAATTTTGGTTTTCTCTGCGATTGGCAGGCTCATGGGAAACTCCAATAGACAAATCGGATATAAAAAACCTTAAAAATTTTCCTCTACTGTGATGAGTTTACCGAGTTTCCCCCCTGATCAGAATTACCAAATGTCATTATCTTATCATGAAAGGTGTAATAATGTGAAAAAATTAACAATCCGTCCCGCCGGGAACGGTAGCGGTGGAAAGGATACGACAGGAACGCCCTTTCTTTCCCTGCAGTGCCATACGGATCTCGTTAATGGTCGGGGATTCGATCTCAAAAAACGTGCTCCCCAGAAACTCTTCCAGGCGGTGTACATCACCACTTTGAATGAGGGGAAAGCCGCTGATTTGAGGCAAACGCGAAGGGATTTGGTGGGGTTTAAGATGACGTGAAATTTCGAGGGCTTCGATGGGCAGCGTGGTGGGAACGAATCCCAGGGTCTCAATAAGACCGAAGGTTTTACGATCCACATGAGCGGGGATGAAGAGACCGCCCAATTCTGTGACCCTTTGCCAGGCTTCCTCGAATGAAAAGGAAGTGGCCACCAGTAGCAAACGCTCCTCACGGGCAATAAAATCGCCTTCTTTATCTACGATTAGTTGATCGCCAAAATGTTCAGGTTGGTTCTTCAGAGGAGGCAGGGCCTGATCCACCAGGGTTTGCCAGGCTTGAGCCTGCTCGAGCGTATCAAATAGGCATAGGACGTGAATATCCTCACGGGTTTGTAACTCCATGCCAGGTAGGACCGTCAACCCGCTGCCTGCGGCGGCTTCTTGCACGGCGCCGATGTTGGCGGTTCCGTTATGGTCGGTAATAGCGATTAGCGTAATACCACGCTCTAACGCCTCGGCGACAATGAGAGGAGGGATCATTTCTATCTCGGCACACGGCGAGAGCACTGTATGCACATGCAGGTCAGCGCGAAACGTGGCCAACGCACCCAGCTCCAATTCGTCAGGGAGTGGTTTCTGGGTTACGAATCCCCAATTCCCACAGTTTCCCGACCACTGTGTAGGTGGGGAGAGGAGTTGAGAGGAGGACGACACCCTCTTGTTCAGCCTTTTCCAGAGTAGCCGGATCGGGTTGGGCACCTTCGGTAATGATGATGGCCGCCAAATCCAACAGAGCCGCCACCGCAACAATGTTCAAGTGCGATTGAAGGGTAACCCACACATTGCCACGCTGTGCGCCACTCATCACACAGGAGAGCAGATCTGAGGCATAGCCTCCGGTGGGCTCGATTTCTTCTAAGCCGATTGGTTGGGTCAAGATCTTAAGATGGAGCGCATCCACGATTTGTTTTAGATGCATTCAAACCTCCTTACGTGGTTACGGATATCATTGGCCAGAGGGATTCTCTTCCTCCTTATGAGTATGCGGTGGTGGCAGGTAGATTTTCATCCTTAAGCGCGTTCCCTTGCCCCATTCCGATTCGAGTTTCATCCAGTCCACGCACCGCTTGATGTTGACCAGTCCCATGCCGGCGCCGAAGCCCATCTCACGCACCTTTTCGCTCGCGGTTGAATAACCGGGCTGCATGGCCAGTTCCACATCGCGAATCCCGGGACCATAGTCATAGACATCAATTGAAATCTGGTGTGGTTCAATCTCGGCGCGGATGACTCCTCCCTCAGTGGTGTGAATGATGAGATTCATCTCGGCTTCGTAAACGGCAATCCCGCAGCGGCGAGCAATTTGAGGCGAAGCGCCTAAACGGAGAAGTGCGCGTTTGATCTTGGCGGAGGCTTCCCCACCATGCTCGAAATCGCCCTGTTTGATGTTATAGCGTAAGATCAGGCTGGTGCGTTCGGATTCGATATCCTCGAACAGGTGACTGGCACGGTAACGGCGGACCTCTTCCGATTGATAATCGCGCTCTAGGGCGCGTAATAAACCGCGAGTGATATCGCCTTTGGTAAGAATGCCGATCAGATGACCAGTGTTATCTACGACCGGGAGACGCCCAAATTTTTTACTGACAAACACTTTCAGGGCTTCAATGACCGAGTCATCCCCTTTAACCACTACAGGGTTAAAGGTCATGTATTGCCGAACCGGTGCGGCCAAATCCTGTTTGAGAAGACAGCGGATGAGGTCTTCGATGCTGACCAAGCCGATTAGATTGCCATCCTCCAGCACGGGTGCCCCTGAAATGCGTGCCTGTCGAAACGTTTCAAGAACGGTTTGCATCGTATCATCGGGTTGCATGGTGATGACCTGACTGGTCATTACCTCGCGCACCCGGATTTCATAAGCCAGTTCCTCGACGCGGCTAATGTTCTCTGCGACTTTGTCGGTGATCACGCGGGAGGCCGAAAGTAAACTCTCGTTCATACTTTTAACTCAATCACCATTATTTGCGATAATGAAGATATCCATCCTATTCACTGTTGACCGGACGCTCCAGGCAGGGTAATCCGGCTTGGAAGAGACGGCCACAAGCCTCAAACATGCCATAACGGGTCGAAATGATGGGCACCCCTTCGCTCTCGGCTAATTGTAAGGTCTCCGCGGGAGGACGTTTGCCGCGCACAAGAACGATGGCAGTGACGTCCGCCATAACTGCTGTCCGAACGACCTGGGGGTTACACAGCCCGGTGAGTAGAACGGCTTCGGGCTGGGTTGAAGAAAGAACGTCGCTCATCAAGTCGGCCCCGACCCCACCTTTGACCTGACGGCTAAGATTGGCTGAGGGCGTTAATACGTTTCCGTTCAGGATTTCAATCACTTGCTTGAGTTCCATGGCTCGTGCCTCTTTGTTTCATCTTGGGATTATTTTCACAAACAGGCTCAATGATTTCAAACACACAGGTTGCAATCAATAACATTGTATCATCGAGCTGGTAAAAAGGGACTCTTGTCAGGTTATCACAATGGGAAGGGAGAGGAAAAGCGCAGAGTATGCTAAAATTCGAGACACACGAATTTGTGCAAGAAGGGTTAACGTCATGGGAACGGTAGTTTCAGCGGTCAAAGGTACCCGAGATTTCTATCCTGAGGCTATGGCGATACGCGCCTGGCTGTATCGGGTTATTGGAGAAGTTTCGGCTTCGTTCGGTTATCAAGAATATGATGGGCCTTTCCTGGAGCGGCTGGAACTCTATGCCGCAAAATCAGGCGAGGAACTGGTCAAGGAACAGGCTTTTGTGTTTCCAGATCGCGGGGGTGAACTGATTACCTTGCGCCCAGAGTTAACGCCTACGCTGGCCCGGATGGTGGCACAGCGCCAGAAACAATTGGTTTATCCCTTGCGGTGGTGGTCGTTTGGTCCCTTCTGGCGCTATGAGCGACCGCAGAAAGGGCGAACGCGGGAATTTTTCCAGTGGAACGCCGATTTGATCGGGGCAAACTCTCCCGAAAGTGATGCGGAATTAATTGCGCTTTGTGTGGCGTTCTTCCGCCGGGTAGGATTGACCCCCAATCAGGTGGGAATCTTCGTCAATGATCGCCATTTAATGGAAAACCTGTTAAACGGTCTAGGGATTGAGCCTGAGCGCCATCGTGAGGTTTTTCGTTTAATTGATCGGCGTGACAAGATGACTGCTGGGGCTTGGGAGGAATATGCCCTTTCTTTGGGCATACGAGCAGCTCAATTAGATGATCTTAAGCGAGTTCTGGATGATAGAGAGTTGTGGCGTGAGTCTTCTTCGTTACAGAGGGTGTTTGCGGCGTTGGTGGCTTATGGCGCGGCAGAGTATGTCCATTTTGATGCTCAAATCATTCGCGGTTTGGAGTATTACACCGGCACGGTGTTCGAAGGGCGTGACATGGATAAAGAAGGCCGCGCCATTTTAGGGGGTGGCCACTATGACAACCTGGTTGCGGATGTGGGAGGTGAACCGTTGCCGGGGGTTGGTTTTGCTATGGGGGATGTCATGATCACGCTGATTCTCGAAAAATATGGCTTGCTCCTACCCTGGAATCCGGCCCCGGCAGACGTTTTGGTAACGGTGTTCGATAACGAACACCTGCTTAAGTCCTTGGAGATCAGTCAGGCTTTGCGTGAGGCCGGGTTGCGCGTGATCGGCTATACCGAGGCGGTCAAACTTGACAAACAAATGCGGTATGCCCACCGTGCTGGCATTCGCTATGTGGTGATTGCGGGTCCTGATGAATTGGCACAGAACAAGGTGGCGCTAAAGGACCTGAAAACCGGAACTCAGACCTTGCTTTCGTTGAACGAGGTCGTAGCCACGGTGAACGCCCAGGCTTCGGTGGGATAAAGAGATGCGTGGGTTGGGTTTTCCCTTGACCAATCGCTCTAACCCATATAAAATCATCCTCGCTAACACCCCGGACTGGGGTGATGATTTGTTGCGTTAAGAAAGCGAAGTTGTACAGGATCTGGTTTCATGTTTGAGGCGCTAACGCAAAAATTGGAAGGCATCTTTAAGGAATTGCGCCGCCGTGGCAAACTCACCTCGGCAGATGTGGATGCCGTCATGCGTGAGGTGCGCCTAGCCCTCTTAGAAGCCGATGTTCATTACAGTGTAGTGAAGGATTTTGTCGCCCGAGTACGTGAACGGGCGGTTGGGCATGAGGTCTCACGAGCCTTAAATCCGGCGCAACAAGTAATCAAAATCGTTCATGAGGAGCTCATTGCTACCTTGGGGGAACCGGCGCGCCTGAATCTCAGTGGCCCTAAACCGCGGGTGATCATGCTGGTGGGGTTGCAGGGTTCCGGTAAGACCACTGCCGCGGCTAAACTGGCAGCGCAATTGCGCTCTCAGGGCGAACGGGTCATGTTGGTAGCAGCTGACCCTTACCGTCCGGCGGCGATCAAGCAATTGCAGACGTTGGGTGAGCGTGTTGGGGTGCCGGTTTATTACGAGTCCGGCGTCAAACCTCCGCAATTGGTGGCGCGGGCGTTTGAACAGGCTCAAAAAGGCGGGATCACAGTCCTCATCGTTGATACCGCCGGGCGTTCACAGTTGGATGAGGCCCTGATGGATGAGTTGCGCGCCATCACTCAGAAGGTTACTCCTAATGAAACCTTGCTGGTGGTAGACGCCATGATCGGGCAAGAAGCACTCAATATTGCTACCGGTTTCCAGCAGGCTATTCCGTTGACCGGCTTGATGCTTACCAAGATGGACGGCGATGCCCGCGGTGGGGCGGCGATTTCTATCCGTGCGGTGACGGGGGTGCCAATCAAGTATCTGGGTACCGGTGAAACACTTGATGCCCTAGAAGCCTACGACCCGCGCCGATTGGCTTCGCGCATTTTGGGCATGGGTGACGTCATTGGACTGATTGAGCGAGCCGAAGCCGCTTATAATGAACAAGAAGCCCAAAAGCAAGCCGAGCGCATGCTTTCGGGTCAATTTACCCTGGAGGATTTTGCCCAGCAATTGCGCCAGATTCGCAAGATGGGTCCATTGCACCAACTGCTGGAGATGTTACCCGGCGGTATGGGACAAATGGCGCGCGCCATATCTCCAGAAGAAGCCGAACGCAACCTAAAGATTACTGAAGCCATTATTAACTCAATGACGAAAGAAGAGCGTTTGCACCCGGAAATCCTCAATGCCAGTCGGCGGCGGCGTATTGCCCGTGGCTCCGGTACGGATGTTCAGGATGTTAACCGGGTGCTTAAGCAATTCCGAGATGCACAACGACTGTTCAAGACGCTGCAAAAGACAGGCGGGAGGGGTCTCTCGCGCCTGTTGGGATAGAGGAGAGCCGAAAAGACTCGCGCTTCCTTCCGCGCCCCTCACTTTTCGGTGACCTCTGATGATAGAATAAGATGAATGTAATAATGAAATTCTAAGTTCAACAACAAAGAGGAGAGATTTCTCACATGGTTAGAATTCGTTTGCGTCGAGTTGGTGCTCGTGGTCAACCCAGTTATCGCATTGTGGCGGCGGATAAAGAAATGCCGCGTGATGGACGCTTTTTGGAGATTTTGGGCTTTTATAACCCGCGCACTGAGCCCTTTACCATCCAGGTAAATGAAGATCGAGTTTTTGACTGGATGAACAAGGGCGCTCAATTAAGCGAAGCGGTGGAAAAAATTTTCCGCAGTGTGGGCTTGCTGGATCGCTATGCACGTTATAAGGCTGGTGAGTCGTTGGAAGCCTTGCTGGCCGAGGCTGAGGCTTACTATGCCAGCCGTAAAGTGAGCCCGAAGACGAAATCCGTTATTACATCACGCGCCTAAATGGATGCAGAGAGGGGATTAACGTGAGAGACCTGGTGGAATACATCGCCCGTGCGCTTGTAGATGACCCTTCCCAGGTGGAGGTCAAGCAAGAACGGCTTGGGGCTAACCGGGTACGGGTTGAACTGCATGTTTCTAAGCAAGATATGGGCCGGGTCATCGGTAAAAATGGACGCGTAGCCAATGCGATGCGAATTCTCTTGCGCGTCGCCGCCGCTCGGGAAGGAAAACAGGCCACTTTAGATGTCGTAGACCCGCGGTGAGAAAGAATCCTTCCCATCTTCGTAAGCGCCAATTACAAAGGGACAACACAGGCTCGCTCCCTTTAAGCGAGCCTGTGTTCTTGGCGGTAGGTTACATCCGTCGTCCGCACGGGGTGCGCGGTGAGATGGTAATGGACCTGCTGACCGATTTTCCGGAGCGCTTGGTGCCTGGCAAACGGCTATACTTAGGAGAAGAGCACCTGCCGGTGCAAATCCGTTCGGTGCGCCCGGCATTGCAGGCAATGTTGATTGCGTTTGAAGGGTTTGAAGACCGCGATCAAGTCGCCGCCTTTCGCAATCAGTACCTCTATGTACGGGCAGATGAATTGCCCCCCTTGCCTGAAGGAGAGTACTACCATCATCAGTTATTGGGTTTAACGGTATTGGATCAAGAAGGGCATTCCTTGGGCGTGCTGAGTGAAATTTTGGAAACCGGCGCTAATGATGTTTATGTGGTGCGTGACGAGCAGGGGCGTGAGGTTCTTCTGCCGGTGATCGAGGGGGTTATTTTAGAGGTAGATCTGAAAACTCATCGCCTCATCGTCAATCCTCCTGAATGGCTATAGGCCCGATGGACGCGCGAATTTATTGGGTCGCATTTAATCATGTTAAGGGCATTGGGGCAGTTCGGATGCGAGCGCTTTTGGACTATTTTGGCGATTTGGAACGCGCTTGGAAAGCCTCCCCCGATGCTTTGCGGGCCGCAGGTTTACCCCCGCGTCTGGTTGAAGTTACGCTGCAAACTCGAAGAACTCTAAGCCTCGAAAAAGTGGCAGAAACACTTTCCCAAAAAAGCATCCGGGTGATGATCTGGGAAGATGACGATTATCCATTCTTGTTAAAAAACATCGATCAACCGCCACCGGTATTATATGTGCGAGGGAGGCTTTCATCCGCTGATCAGGTGGCGGTGGCTGTGGTCGGGACACGTCAGGTGAGCGCTTATGGGCGTAAGGTGACTGAGCAACTAGCTGTAACTTTAGCTCACCATGGGGTAACGGTGGTCAGTGGTTTAGCAAGGGGAGTGGATGCTCTAGCCCATGAAGCAACCCTCAACGCTGGGGGGCGTACGCTGGCTGTTCTGGGCAGTGGTGTGGACGTTATTTACCCGGCAGAGCATCGGCATTTGGCGGAGCGCATTCTTCAGCAGGGGGCGTTGATCAGCGATTATCCGCCCGGCACGCCCCCGGAAGCGAATAACTTCCCCCCGCGCAACCGTATTATATCCGGCTTAGCCATGGCAACGGTGGTGGTCGAGGCGGGAGAAAAGAGCGGCGCATTGATTACAGCGACCTTTGCGGCGGAGCAAGGGCGTGAGGTCTTTGCGGTGCCCGGAAATATTAACTCCCCGTCCTCTAAAGGGACGAATCACCTGATTGCAAACGGCGCCCGTCCACTATTGCAGGTAGAGGAAGTTTTGGACGCATTGGATGTTGCCCAAGTGCAGCATCAACAGGTGGTACGGGCTTTGTTACCTGATAATGACGTAGAAGCCACCCTGCTCAGTGTAATAGGAGATCAGGTCTTATCGGTGGATGAGATTTGCTTTCTCTCCGGCTTGGGGGCCGAGAAAGTCGTGGCTAATTTGGCGATGATGGAACTGAAAGGTCTGGTGCGCAATTTGGGGGGTGCAAATTTCACGGTCTTACGCGAAGATGGTGGGTTCTATGCGGGAGGATAAGACATTTATGCAGGATTATTATGCCGTTATTATGGCGGGGGGCGGTGGCACACGGTTGTGGCCACTCTCTCGCCAGACTCGACCGAAGCAAATGTTGCGCTTAGGAAGCGACCGCACGTTGTTCCAACAAGCCGTGGAGCGTTTGGAAGGACTATTTCCCCCAGAGCGCATCTTGGTCGTAACAGCGCGGGATCAGGCGCCTCAGTTGCAGGAACAAGTAACCTATCTGTTGTCTGAGAATTTTCTGCTAGAACCATTGCCGCGGGGAACCGCCTCGGTGGTAGGATTGGCAGCCACGGTGCTGGCCCGGCGAAATCCTCACAGTGTTATGGCAGTGTTGACGGCAGACCATGTCATCCAGAATATTCCCCATTTTCAGCGCCTGTTACAGGCGGCATATAACGTTGCCCAGGAAGGTTACCTGGTAACCCTGGGGGTGTTTCCCACTTTTCCGGCTACAGGCTATGGATATATCCAACGTGGTGAGCTGCTGGGCGAACAGGACGGTTTACCTTACTACCGGGTGGTGCGATTCAAAGAGAAGCCCGATGCGGCAACCGCCCAGGCTATGTTGGAAGAGGGTGGCTTTGACTGGAATTCGGGCATGTTCATCTGGCGGGTGGATCGCATTTTAGAGGAATTTGAGCGCTTCATGCCAGAGTTGGCTGTGTTATTGCGTCAAATTGGAGAGAGATGGGGAGAAGAGGATGGGCAGGCTATCCTCGAGCACTTATGGCCGCAGATTAAGCCTGAGACAATTGACTACGGCATTATGGAACGCGCGGATCGCGTAGCGGTTTTGCCGGCGAAGGAACTGGGGTGGAACGACGTAGGTAGTTGGGATTCCCTATTTGATGTGCTATCCGCAGATGAGGTCGGCAATCTGGTTTTAGCCGACGAGACCCTGCTCTTGGAAACGCGCAATTCATTGCTACTCTCAGATCAATCCAAACGATTGATCGCGACTATTGGGATAGAAGATTTAGTTATCGTGGATACTTCCGATGTGTTATTGATCTGTAAGCGTTCCCAAGCCCAAAAAGTGCGCGAAATCGTTAAAATTCTCTCTCAAAACGGGAAAACTCATTACTTGTGAGGAGTGAACCTTGGAGGCCTATTGTGTTCGCTGCAAAACAAAACGCGAAATGAAAGATCCTCAACCTGGATTTAGCAAAGCCGGGCGACCGGTGACGACGGGCGTATGCCCGGTTTGTGGAACGAAGATGACCCGCATGGGGGCTACGGAGATGCACGCTGGTCTTGATCCAGCTCCCGCCCCCGCACCGCGACGGAACGGCAAACTAGTGATCGTAGAATCGCCAGCCAAAGCCAAGACGGTGGGGCGTTTTTTAGGCAAAGGCTATACCGTAAAGGCTTCGGTGGGGCACGTACGGGATCTTTTGCGTTCTGAACTGTCGGTGGATATTGAGAACAATTTCAAGCCCAAATACCGTGTGCCCAACGAAAAACGGGCGGTGGTCAAAGAGATCAAAGCCTTGGCCAAAGAGGCAGAAGAAGTTTACCTGGCGACCGATCCCGACCGCGAGGGCGAAGCCATTGCCTGGCACTTGCTTGAAGCGGCTGAGATTGATCCGAAGATTGCCAAGCGGGTCGTGTTTCATGAGATTACCCAACCAGCGATTCAGGAGGCTTTCGCTCATCCCCGTGGGATTGATATGAATCTGGTCAATGCTCAGCAAGGGCGACGCGTGCTAGACCGGTTAGTTGGTTACAGTTTGAGTCCGTTGCTTTGGGAGAAAGTGCGCAGCCGTCTCTCGGCAGGACGGGTGCAGTCGGTGGCTTTGCGTTTGGTGGTGGAGCGTGAGCGCGAGATTGAGTCGTTCGTCCCCCAAGAGTATTGGACAATTCGGGCCGAATTTTTACCCGAGGGGTTACACCAATCTTTTACGGCTCGCCTAGTGCGCATAGACGATCAAGAGGTCAACCTTCCCAATGAGGCCGAAACTCAGAAAGTTGTAGCGCAATTGGAGCAGGCAGGTTACACCATCGTAAGGATTAAGCGCGGTGAGCGCCGCCGCCGCCCATCGGCGCCTTTTATCACTAGCACCTTACAACAAGAGGCTTCACGGCGCTTAGGATTTACGCCCCGTCGAACGATGATGATCGCCCAACAACTTTATGAAGGTTTGGACGTCGGCGAGGGCGGTTCGACCGGTTTAATCACCTATATGCGCACCGATTCGACCAATGTCTCGGAACTGGCACAGCGCGAAGCGCGCGATTATATTCGCCAGGTCTTTGGTGATGTATTTCTCCCCCCATCACCGCCGCATTATCGCACTCGAGCGGTGGCGGCGCAGGAAGCTCACGAGGCAATTCGTCCTACCTCGGTCTTTCGCACGCCCGAGAAAGTCAAACCCCATTTGACGCCGGAACAATTTAAACTCTACCAGTTGATTTGGCAGCGGTTTGTAGCCTCTCAGATGGAATCAGCGATTCTGGATACCCTAGCAGTGGAAGTTGAGGGAAAAAACGAAAATCATCTCTTCCTTTTCCGTGCCTCGGGTTCTAGCGTGCGTTTTCCCGGGTTCCTGGTGCTATATGAAGAAGCCCGTGATGAAGATCAGAAGGAAAGCGAAGACGATGAGAGTGTGCGTATTCCGGCGGGGATTCAAGAAGGCCAACCCCAACGTCTAGTGCGTGTATTGCCCGAGCAGCACTTTACCCAACCCCCGCCGCGTTACACCGAAGCATCGCTGGTTCAGGCTTTAGAAGAATATGGCATTGGCCGTCCCTCGACCTATGCGCCTATTCTTTCAACTATCCAGGAACGAGGCTACGTGGTGCGCGAAAATAAGCGTCTAATCCCCACCGAAACGGGACGGCTGGTCAATGATTTATTAGTACAGCATTTCCCGGATATTGTGGATATTGGCTTCACAGCAAGAATGGAAGAAGATTTGGATGAAATTGCCTCGGGGCAGCGAGCATGGACGGATGTCATTCGAGCCTTCTATGATTCATTTGCCCCCCAGGTCAAAAAAGCCCAGGCGGATATTCCGGTGAGTAAGATGGATCTGGAACCGGTAGGGCGGGACTGCCCCCGATGCGGCCATCCGCTGGTCGTTCGTTATGGGCGTTTTGGAAAATTCATTAGTTGTAGTAACTTCCCTACTTGCCGTTATACTGAACCCTGGTTGGAGAAATTAGGCGTGCTTTGCCCGGAGGATGGAGGCGAATTGGTGATCCGCAAGACGCGGCGGGGACGGGTGTTTTATGGGTGCTCGAATTACCCACAATGTCAGTTCACGTCGTGGAAACGTCCCTTATCTACGCCGTGTCCGGCTTGTGGAGGGTTACTGGTTGAGGCCAACAAACGCGAAGCGCAATGTATCCGTTGTAACGAGACTTTTTTACTGGAAAGACTTGGGGAAAAAGCGGCTGAATCGGCATGAATCTTGCATCGAAAAGCTACAAATCCCGAAATCAGGTTCGGCGGTGGTTGCATTATTCTAGAGCTTGACCTACAATAATGGCAAGCCGGCCACCGGACTGAATTAGCCCGCTAGTAGGAGAGAAGATCATGATGGAGATGCTGCGTGAGCGTTTGAAAAACCCCATTGTTGCCGCCGTGAGTGGTTTTGTCCTGGGCTTGATCATCGGACTACCGATTCTGGGATGGTGGCTTTGGCCAGTACGGTGGATTAACGCCGAACCGCGCCATTTGCGTCCTGACTTGAAGACGGATTACTTATGTATGGTCATTGATTCGTATGTCAAGAACCAGAATCAGGTTAATGCGAGGGCGCGCTTTGAACTTTTAGGGGAAGAGGGTGAGGCGTTGCTAGCCGCATTGAAACCCGGTCAGTGCAACCTGAGCGAAAGTGATATCAGTCAGTTCCGCGCTGCACTCCAAGGACCGGTACTGCCGTTGCCAGCGGTTACCCCAGGCACGGAAAAACCTACTGCCGCCCCGCGTACGTCGGGGATGGGGATGGTCATTGTATTGTGTCTGGTGACCCTGGCTGTGGGTGGGATTCTGGTGTATTTGCTAGTTTTCCGCCGTCAACGGGGTGGCCCGACAACACCCTCGGTGGTGAGTCGGGCCCGCGAGTACAGCCGCCAGACTGGGCCTACAGATTTCGCGGCTCAAGGGCAGCAACCGCCGCTCTCCCAATTCATGACTACCTATGTGATCGGGGATGACCTTTATGACGACTCGTTCAGTATTGATTCTCCGGCGGGAGAGTTCCTCGGGGAATGTGGTGTGGGTATCTCTGATACCATTGGTGTAGGCGAGCCCAAGCGCGTCACAGCATTGGAAGTGTGGTTATTTGACAAGAATGACTATCAAACGGTCACTAAAGTCTTGATGACCCCTCATGCTTATAATGATCCGGCCATTCGTCAACGTCTTGAATCCAAGGGTGAATTGATTCAGGTTGAGCCTGGCCAGCGGATTACGTTGGAAGCCAACACTCTGGTTATGGAAGCCCATGTGGCGGATCTGGTATTGGGCGGTGGGGCATTACCGCCAGATAGTTACTTCGAGCGTATCACGATTGAACTTTCGGTGTGGCAGAAACAAGCCTGATTTTCCCCCCACTTTTTGGATCGCCGGATAAAAAGAGCCCCCTTGAATTTGGGGGCTCTTTTTATTATTCAGGTTTATTCAATCTTAAGGATCTTCAGACGAATTGTCCCCCCTGGGGTTTCTGCAATCACTTCGTCACCTACTTTTTTACCCAGCAAAGCTTTGCCGATAGGCGACTCGTGGGAAATGCGCCCGTTAAGCGGGTCGGCTTCTTTAGGGCCAACGAGGTGATAGGTTTCAGGGGGAAAATTCCCCTCTTGGACGGTCACCACATGTCCAATGCTTACTTCATTTGCTTTTTTCTCAGTGTGGTCAATGATGACGGCATTGCGTAAGACCTGTTCCAATTCTTGGATACGTCCTTCAACGAAACCTTGTTCCTCTTTGGCCGCAATGTAGTCAGCATTTTCTGAAAGGTCACCTTGCTGGATTGCGGCGCGTAATCGTTGCGCTAGTTGCTGACGGACGGTTGTCTTCAGATATTCTAATTCTTGTTGCATCCGTTGATAGCCTTCAGCCGTCAAATAATGCACCTCGGACATGGCTAAACACCTCTCCGCTAAAAATTCATTGCACAATAACTTTTTCGGGTTGATCGCTTTTGTAACCGCTCTTCCTTATGGAAGGGTGAGAGGGGCGAAAAGTTTCTGATACTCCTCTATAGCAAAGCGGTCGGTCATGCCTGCAATATAATCACATACTGTCCTTTCTAACCCGCGTTGTTCGATCAACTGCTGGATATGGCCGGGCAGAATGGTGGGCTCAGAACAGTAGGCATTAAAAAGGTCGCTGATTAACCGTTCTGCCTTTACGGCCATACGGACAACACGGTAATGGCGATACAAATTAATGAATAAGAAATCCTTTAACTGACGGTTGCGACGAATGAAATCCGCGCTGAAACTCACTACATTATAAGACAAACGTTGGAGTTCGTCTACGGATTTAACGCCACTCTCAACCAGCCGTTGGTGAGTGGCGTGTACTAAATCCGAAACCTCTAGGCCGATTAAACGGCGAATTAGACGGTGTCGCGTCATTTCATCCAATCGTTTGCCATCCCAACCGATGCTGTGTTTCAGTAACTCCCATAATTCAAGGCCATCAAGCATACTTGGGGTGATTAAACCTGAGCGCAATCCGTCGTCCAAATCATGGGCAGTGTAAGCCAGTTCATCGGCGGCATTTGCGATTTGGGCTTCTAAGTGCCCGCGCAGTTCAGGATTGAAATTCCGGGCTTCGGCTTTGTCATATTCTGTCTCGTGCTTGACGATCCCTTCAAGGACTTCCCAAGACAGGTTGAGCCCAGGAAAATCGGGATAACGCCGTTCTAGTTCGGTGACAATACGGAACGACTGGCGATTGTGATCAAAACCGCCATGATCTTTCATCAAGCGAGCCAGAGTAGTCTCTCCTGAGTGGCCGAAAGGGGGATGCCCAAGATCGTGTGCAAGGCAAATGGCTTCGGTGAGGTCCTCGTTAGCGCCGAGTGCTCGTGCGATGGTGCGTGCAATTTGGGCTACTTCGAGGGTATGGGTGAGACGAGTACGATAGTAATCACCTTCGTAGGTGATGAAAACCTGCGTTTTGTACTCGAGGCGTCGAAAGGCAGTAGTATGAAGGATGCGATCGCGATCGCGCTGAAATATCGTGCGATACTCTGGCTCGTCTTCGGCGTAAAAACGCCCGCGGGAATACTTACTGCGAAACCCATAAGGGGCGAGATTGCGGTCTTCAATCTCTTCTAACATCTCACGAGTTAAAAGCATGACGGCCTCCTTATCGAGTAATACGTGTGCCTATCGGGTAACCATGAAGCGCTTGTTCCAGGCTGTTCGGTTGCTCACCAGAGAAAATAACCGCTTCCAGGTCAGGATATTTTCGGACGACCTGGAGCATCAAGTTCACTTTAGCAAGCATACCGCCGGTCACGTCAGGGGCTTCAGAGCCGGCTAAGGCTGGCAAAACTTCGGCCAAATTATCTGGGGTGAGATGTGAAATCAATTGCTGGCGCAGAGGAAAATCTGCCCATACGCCTTCTTCTTGCCCGCAGAGAAGAAGGCGCGTGGGCTTCAAGTGAGGAATGAGTTCGATAAACAGGTGTTCGGTGGAGAGAATGGTTCCCCCAAGTTTGGTATCAAAAACCACATCCCCGTAGATGACAGGGATAAGGCCGGCACCAATGGCGCGTTGAAGTGGCTCAATTTCCCATCGCACGACCCGCCTATTTTGGCACAGAATAGTTGAGGAAGGTGGAAAGGCGATCACAGGGAGACCGGCTTGTAACAGTGCCTCAACTACTAAAGTATTGAGTGCCCGGGCTTGCCACCAGACTTCCGAAAAACCCCGCCATTGTTCGGGGGTGGCTACTCCAAGATGGGTGTTATGCTTTTTAGCGGCGAAGTGTCCAAATGAGCCTGAACCATGTCCAAGGACAAGGCATAAGGCGGGGTTCTCTGACCGCGCTTGGGCAATTTCGTATGCCAGGCGCCGAATAACATCCAGACGGGGGGTAGAGGCGCGGTGTTTCTCGGTAATCAGCGAACCACCCAGTTTGACGAAGTAAAGTGTATCCATAGGGTGCCATCCGTTAATTGGCTTGGGTGGGGCGGATAACCACGGAAAAAACATTGGCAGCGCCAGCCCGACGCAGTGCTTTTTCGACGTGTGAACTGTTCTCAGGGTGCACTAACGCGATCATGACCCCCCCTTGGCCACCCCCTGAGAGTTTGGCGCCGAGAGCCCCTGCCGATAGTGCTGCTTGAACGAGACGGTCTAATTCGGGCGACGAGACGCTAATCTCAACGAGTAAGCGGTGGTTTTCAACCATCAATCTACCGACCTCGTCTATTTGTCCCTCGATTAGGGCTCGTTTGGCTTGCCGTGTGAGTTCGCCGATTGCCCTAAAGCGATCATCATACCAGGTGGGGTTTTGCTCCCTCCGCTGACGAACGCCGGCCACAGCTTCGCGGGTTAATCCTTTCATTCCCGTATCGCCGATGATCAAATAAAGAGTTATAGGGAATGTGAGAAACTCAATGGGTTGGCCACGGATAAAGAAGATAGGGCGGGCGTAGGTAATAACGGTATTGTCAATGCCTGAGGGTGTACCATGATGGTGCTGTTCAAGGCGGAAGGCTAGGTCGCAGACCTGGGGGGCAGGTAAAGGGTGTCCTACAAATGCTGACAGAGCGCGGATCAGGGCTACAGCCGTCGCGGCGCTTGAGCCCATACCCGATGCCACCGGGATGGATGATGTGAGACGGAGGTGCAGAGCTGGCCAGTGATCGAGTTTCAAGGCCTCTGCGACCAGGTTAAAGGCAAGCGCGATGGGATGCTCTGAAGGAAGATGGTCTAAGGTGGTCTTCAAACCAATCTGGGGGGCTTCGATGACGGGTGGTGTAGAGCGCCCAGGTTGGGCGGTGATCGTCACGCGCGCTTCTAATCCGGTAACCGGGGCTGCGATTGCCGGATAGCCATAAACAACCGTATGTTCTCCAAAAAGGATAACTTTTGCCGGAGCAGTGGCTGAAATGGCAGGCATAGTCTCTCACTTAACCGGAAAGGCGTAAAAAATAACCAACACCGCAATTCCCCAAAGCAGTATCGTAATTTGGAGGGGGCGGTCGGTTAGCAGTAGATCCTCTGGCGAGCCCCCTGAACCTTCAACCTGAACCAAGTAAAGATAACGCAGAATTCCATAAAGAACAAATGGAATTGTAAGCATCATAAGGTGATTGGAGGGCAGATTAGGTGCTGAGAAGGTGTATAAACTGTAGGCAATAATGGTGCTGCTGGATACAATGGTGATGGACTGATCCAAAAAGGGGAGAGTGTAACCATCCAAGACGCGGCGATGTGTATTGGCTTGCTCAGCCAGTTCGGTAAGTTCGGCACGGCGTTTACCAAATCCTATATAGAGAGCCAGAAGGGTGGTTACCACATAGAGCCAAGGCGAGAACCGCTCCACTTGAATTAAGGAAACACCGCCAGCCACCCGTAAAACAAAACCAGCGGCAATGATCAGCACATCCAGGATGGGGATGTGTTTTAACCACCTCGTATAAGCCAGGTTGAGCAAAAAATAACCACTTAGAATAACTCCAAATCCAATCGAAAGGTAAAAGGCGAAAGGGATAGTTAAGACGATTAGGCCAATGGCGGTAGCACGAGCAACATGAATGGGGAGTGCTCCTGAGGCAATCGGACGCAGACGCTTCTTAGGGTGGTGACGATCTGCTTCGGCATCTGCAATATCGTTGAGAATATAAACGACACCTGAAACAAGGCAAAATAACATGAACCCCAGTAGGGTTCGTAAGGTGGCTGGTACATTCGTTAACTGGCGATCAAAAACCAGAGCAGCCAGCACAAAGGCGTTTTTCGTCCATTGGCGAGGGCGCATGGTTTGGAATAACGCCTTGATCATGTGCATAATCATATCATAACTCTTTAAACCGGGTAAAATACCCCACGTGAAAGAACGACTGGACGTCCTCATGGTTGAACGGGGACTGGCAGAGAGCCGCGCTAAGGCCCAGCGATTAATTATGGCTGGGCAGGTTCGGGTTGAGGGAGAAACGGTTCTGAAACCCGGCACTTTAGTCTCGGAATCGGCACAAATTGAAATCGTTGAAGGAATGCGCTATGTTTCGCGGGGGGGAGAAAAATTAGAGGCTGCTTTGGATGCGTTCAAATTAACCCATCTTGAGGGTTGGGTGTGCGCCGATGTGGGCGCCTCCACAGGTGGGTTTACAGATTGCTTGCTGGCTCATGGCGTGGCTCGGGTTTATGCGATTGATGTGGGGTATGGCCAATTACATTGGAAACTGCGCCAGGATCCGCGTGTGGTTGTCTTGGAACGAACAAATGTACGTTATCTGACAGATCTTCCCGAACACGTGGATTTGGTCACGATTGACGTCTCGTTTATTTCGCTAAAACTGGTGCTACCAACAGTCAAGGGTTGGCTAAAACCAGAAGGGAAGATTATCGCCCTCATCAAGCCCCAATTTGAGGCCGGCCCGAGCGAATCTGCTCGTGGTAAGGGGGTTATCCGTGATCCCCGAGTTCACCACCATGTGCTTGAAGAGGTATTGGCATTTGCGGTGACGATAGGATTAATGCCTCAGGGGTTGATCCGCTCCCCGCTTTTAGGCCCGAAGGGAAATGTTGAGTTCCTAACTCTTCTCACTCCTGGCCCCAAGGGAAGTAAGACTTCGCACCTGCGCTCAATGATCAACGCCGTGGTCAGTCCATCTCACTGAAAGATACGCTCGATGTAATCGGAACCCTTTTTACATTCTGGGCTTATGAGTCCGGATTTAAGGCTTTCCCATGTGAGGAATAAACCGTTTTGGTTTACGTATTGGACGGCTTTCGACGTGCACCCGGGGCCCGTGTGATAGTTTACCAGGGTGAATTTCCAGAGGTCGACATAATTGCTCACTTGGCCCGGCGAACGTTGGTAAACATTATAGATGATTTGGGCCGTCTGGGCACAGTTTGCGCGCAGCACTTCGGCGAAAATGGCAACGCTTTCCTTGGCGCGGGTTACGTCAATACCAGCGGGGCAATCGGTGCAGGTGGCGTTTACGCGCTGAACCAGATAACCGCGCAGCATCAACTGTTCTTCGTTGCTCAGGTTTGGATATCCCATCTCACAGCGGTTTGGGTGAAGGGTGTCATTGCACAGTCGTTGAAAAAATGGTGGATTGTAAAGGAGGAGAGTATCTGCTCCCGACTGGTTAAGTTGCCCCAAACCGATTTCGTAACCGTTGCCATAAGTGCCGGGCCAGAACTGGGATTCAATGGCAAATAGTTGTTTTAAAAGCCTTGGGGGTACGCCAGTGTTCTTAGATGCCTGGATGATTTCAGCGTCGTACATATTTTGCCATTCAGCAAGGACAAAACGAGCTCGCTCCACCCCGCACGTATTGGCCACATAAGGGGTTTGCAACCCACCTCTTGGACAGTCCTGCGCATCAACGACCTTGTTGCGAATTAACATAGCGACCAGATAGTAATAGGGAGTATTTGTATTGAGTTCATTAGGAGATACGGATGGCTCCAGAATTGGGGGGACATAAGGAGGACGCTGATGAATGCCCCAAATTTCACCACATGTCAGGGCTGTACTATAAAGGATATAAACCGGTTGAGTGCTTCCTTCATCAGGAGTTGTTGCGGCAGGCAAGGAGTTGGAACTTAAAGTGGGGTTAGGCTGAGCAAAAGGGATGATCTCTTGGGGTAGGTGATCTGGGTGATCGAGGACGATGCTAGGGGGTGGAGCAAAGGCAATCAGCCTCCAAACTATGGTGGTCAATGCCAGGACATAGCGCTTTATTTTAGTTTCCCCCATCCTATCTTGTCCTTTTAGGCTTCTTCGCCCTCAACGTTCTCCTCGTAAACGTAGGCCCAACCTGTACCTTTACATACTGGGCATACATTATAGACATAACCATCGCGACAGAGACCGCCTCCATTTCCAGCACAAAAGGCACATTTTTTAGGTGCTTGAGCCACTAGGACTGTTCCCACCCCTTTGCAAACCGGGCAGATGTCGTAGGTGTTGCCGTCACGGCAACGCCCAGCGCCATTGCCACTGCAAAATGCACAGGTTTCAGGGGCATAATGGATGAAGGGTTGGGCTTTTATACGCATAGTGGTTCTCCAGCCAGATAGTATGAACTAAGACGTAAATCACGCTTTTGGGGGATACTCTTGGGTATCCTGTATGGCTTCGGCAAAGGCTTCAACCACTTCCGGATTGAACTGAGTACCCGCTGCCTCGCGAAGTTTATCAAGAGCTTCTTGGGAGGTAAATCCATTTCGATAAGGAAGATCTGTGGTCATTGTAGTATAGGCCTCCGCCACAGCAATAATGGCCGAAGCCGGCGGTATTTCTTGTTTGCTTAACTGTTCAGGGTAGCCAGTGCCATCCCAATGTTCTTGATGATGGTAGACCCAAGGAACAATGCGTGAAAAAGTATTCATCTGCTTGACGATTTGTGCCCCATAGTAGGGATGCATCTGGATCATTTTCCATTCCTGAGGGGTGAGGGGCTTGACTTTTGTTAGAATGACCTCGGGGATTGAGATTTTCCCAATATCGTGTAAAAGGCCAGCAATCTCGATGAACTCCAAATCCGAGCCCGACCAGTTCATGCGTTTGGCAGTTTCAACAGCGTAGCGCGCAACGCGCTCAGAATGCCCAACCATGAAGCGATCACGTTGGTCAATAGCCGCGACGAGAACACGGGCTAAGTTGATAAGGGGAGAGAGACCAGCTGCTCCCGGGAATACGGTAGGGGATAACGATTGAGTGAAACCGGGGCGCCGCCGTTCTCCAATTGCTACTTCTAATTCAACTGTATTTTCGTAAAAGTTCAGAAAATTCTCTACGCGTTCGAGCATAACTTTAAGTTGCTGGTACTGCCCCGTTGCCCAGAGCGCCGGGATTTGTTCGTACATAATGGTTGAAGCACGGGCAATTTCGGCCTGTGGAATGATGCGTTTCCCGTAAGAAGATAGTAGATCATGGTAGGCAATAAGCCGTGAAAAGCGCTCACCGACGCGTTGTACTTGTTTAGAGAGCGCAGGATAATCCCGTACACTTTCTTCTAGAGCACGCAAGCGAACCAGAAGATCCTCAACTTCTGTAGACTCTTGATTGCGCTGTTGTAAAATTTCGTTTAGGATTTGTTCCCATAATGTCCGGGCATCTTGAAATGTGAGCACCTCATTGCCAAAAAGCACTGGATCGTCGTTTTTGCACTGACTTTCAACGTAACTGATGACCTTCTTAACCGATTCGGTGGCGGCTTCAAGGCGTGCTGCGTTTTCACGTCGCCGAATTTCCTCCAACCGTTTTTTCTCGCGCATAACTTGCATTCGGTTGTAGAAATCCATGCGCTTGGGTGCAGCGGCAAGTTTATCCATCAGAATGTCTTGTTGGGTATGTAACTCGTCCCAGGCCGCCTTTATGCTCTTAAGTTTAGGGGTGGGATAGATGAAGAGTGGAATCTTGTGGCTTTTTTGCTCGAGATTGGTGATTGTTTCGTATACTTGATGGTAAAGGTCTTGTAACTCCTCCTCAATTTTTGGCGCTTTAAACGTGAGGCTGGCATAAGTGACCCGGTAAGCCAGAAAAGCAGCCTCAATATCCTTGAGACGCTGACGGGCTTGCTTAGGATAGGCCCGGATTTGCTTTTGCAAATCCAGCCATTGGCGTATCGAGCCTATTGTATTTTGGAAGACTGAGTTGGGGCGTGGGAAACTAGGCTCAGAAGTCTTTACGCCTTCCAAGAGAGAGGGGGAGCTCTGATCTTTTGGCGTTACTTCTGAGAAATCTGAACCCGCAACAATGTTTTCAATTGTAGGCTTTTCTGTTGCGGATTCGTCAAGCCGTTCGGTTTCCATAACCCTTTCCTTCCAATCCCATTAACCGGCTCTACTTTTTACTGCACAGCAAACGGAACATCAAACGTTGCAATCTCCCCTGTGGAGTTACTGTAAAATTAGTTGTATTATACTAATAATATCCCTGCTTAACTTGCATGTCAATTATAGAGTAGATTAAAACTTTTACTCTATGATCTGTTGAATAGCCTACTTGTCCATGAGATCATGAGATAATAATGTGGAAACCCGAGCTGTGCTCAAGAGGGAGAGAGAGGCGATGACTAGTCCACAGGACTTAATCACGGTTGTTTTAGTGGAAAACAATCCACAACTAAGCAAGCACCTTCAAAAAACGCTAGGTTTGATTGAAGAGGTTGATTTAGTTAATGTCTCGATGTCGGCTCAAGAGGCGGTTGAGGCCATTCGAGATCTTAAACCCGATGTTGTCCTGATCGAGTATGATCTCCCGGATATGAATGGAATTACCTTGACCGAAATGCTGCGTCGAGATTTTCCGGGCACTCAAGTGGTTCTTATCTCACAAGACAACTACACTGATTTGGTATTGCGAGCCGTTCGAGCGGGGGCGTGCGACTTTATTACCCATGATGTTTCTATTAAGGAGATTACCGATGTCCTAAGACGTGCGGCACAACTTTCTTCAGCCGAGCGGCAACGACAAACTCCACCGGCCGGCTTGCCAGCCGGACCAACGCAAATGTTTGTGCCTGGGCGCGGCATTAATGGTCGAATTGTGACCGTTTACAGCCCTAAAGGGGGGACGGGGGCTACAACCATCGCGGCTAATTTGGCCCTGGCTCTACTGAATAACGAGGTGCGGGTAGCTCTGGTAGATGGGTGCTTGCAGTACGGGGATGCTCATATGTTCTTCAACGAACTGGGGCAGTTCTCGGTTTTAGATCTTGTTCCCCGTATTTACGATTTGGATATCCCTTTGGTTGAGAGCGTGATGATTCTAAATCGGGCTACTGGGCTCTATCTTTTACCGGCACCACCGCGCCCAGAATTTGCAGAAAAGATTACCGGGGAAAACTTTGCACGCATTTTAGAATTCATGCGTCGGTTTAGTGATTACACTGTTGTAAATACACATTCTTTCATTAACGATCCGGTTTTGGCTGCATTGGATGCAGGGGATGTGGTGGTTCTGGTGGTAGAACAACAGATAAATTCTATTCGTAACGTGCGGCTTTTTCTGGATCTTTGGGATGCGTTAGGGATGTCGCGAGAACGAATTACGTTAGTGATGAATCGTTATCGTAAAGATCACCCGATTACTGTAGAAAAAGTGAGTGAACGTCTTAAGCACACTGTTGTCATGAGCATTCCTGAAGACATTGAAGCCGCCCAAAAAGCGGATGCTCTGGGAATACCGATTATACGCAGTAGTAAAGATTCACTCATTGCTCAAAGTTTTATGGATCTGGCTGAGCATGTGCGTAAACGCATTACTAACCTTGAGCGAGTCGAAGCGCCGCGAATGCGCCTCTTTTCGGTGAGTTAGTCGTTTTTTTTTCGATGTATTCTATCTTCTTAATTGCCTCTGCTGGAATGGGCAGAGGTTTTTTGTCTTCATTTTGGGGTATACTTATTCCCCGGCGATGGATAAGGCTTTAATTCGCAATTTTTGTGTTATTGCCCATATTGATCATGGGAAGTCCACCCTGGCGGATCGTCTCTTGCAGATCACCGGTACGATCTCTGATCGCCAGATGGTAGAGCAGGTTTTGGATTCCATGGAATTGGAGCGCGAGAAGGGGGTGACCATCAAGGCTTCGGCGGTGCGAATGCTTTACCGTCGTTCCGATGGTCAAGAGTATGAGTTAAATCTTATTGACACACCGGGGCATGTGGACTTCAGTTATGAAGTTAGCCGTGCCCTGATGGCCTGTGAAGGTGCGTTGTTGGTTGTAGATGCTACTCAGGGAATTGAAGCCCAGACGTTAGCCAATCTTTACCTGGCACTGGATGCCGATCTGACAATCATCCCGGTTATTAATAAGATTGATTTGCCCTCAGCGCGGGTGGAAGAGGTGGCGCAGGAGATTCAAAATTTATTAGGAACGCCATCGGAAGAAATCCTGGCGGTTTCAGCCAAAGAGGGCACCAATGTAGAGAAGGTGTTAGAAGCTGTCATCGAGCGAGTACCACCGCCCCAGGGTGACGCATCTTTACCTCTACGAGCATTGGTGTTTGATTCGCATTATGACCCCTACAAAGGTGTGGTGGCATATATCCGCGTATTTGATGGCACACTTCGCCCTGAAGCTATACTCAGGGTAATGTCCAGTGGCATTGATTTCCGACCGGTTGAAATTGGGGTGTTCGCTCCGGATATGCGTCCGGTTAACTCACTGAGCGCAGGTGAGGTGGGGTATGTAGCGACTGGTCTAAAAACAGTTTCGGAATGTCGCGTCGGGGACACAATCACCCTTGCCACCCATCCGGCCGCGGAGCCACTGCCTGGTTTTCGTCATCCCAAGCCAATGGTTTTTGCTGGAATTTATCCGGTTGAAAATGAAGATTATGAACGCCTAAAAGAGGCCCTTGAGAAATTGCAACTCAATGATGCCTCGCTTGTCTTCCAACCCGAAAAGTCCCAGGCGCTTAATTTCGGCTTCCGTTGTGGTTTTCTTGGTCTGTTTCATATGGAAATCATCCAGGAGCGCTTGGAACGGGAATACGACCTGGATATTGTGGTCACGGCGCCTTCAGTGGAATATGAGGTAGTTTTACGCACCGGTGAAGTGATTCGGATTGATTCCCCGGCCTTGCTCCCAGATGAAGGGCTGATTGAAGAGATACGCGAACCCTGGATGGTGGTTCAGATTTTCACCCCTATGGAATACTATGGTACCGTGATGGATTTGGTGCGTCGTCGCCGGGGAATTTTCCGCGAGCAGGAATATCCGGCTCCCAATCGTGTCCAGTTAACTTTCGAGGTCCCTCTCTCCGAATTGATTGTGGATTTTTTCGATGAACTGAAATCGCGCACGCGGGGATATGGCTCGATGGATTATCATTTTGCCGAATATCGCCCCGGTGATTTGGTTAAGTTAGAGGTGTTGGTGGCCGGAGAGCCGGTGGATGCGCTGGCGACCATTGTGCATCGTGATCAGGCCTATCATAAGGGGCAAGCCCTGGTGAGCAAACTCAAAGAGGTCATTCCGCGTCAATTGTTCGATGTGGCGATTCAAGCTGCCGCCGGAGGGCGCATCATCTCGCGGGCGAATGTCAAAGCACTGCGCAAAGATGTGCTGGCAAAGTGTTATGGCGGGGATGTGACGCGCAAGAAAAAGTTGTTGGAGAAGCAGAAGCGGGGTAAGAAGCGCATGAAGATGGTAGGTAATGTAGAAATTCCGCAGGAAGCTTTCCTGGCGGTTTTGGGCTTGGAGGAAGATTGAAGCGGGAAAGCAGTGCGCAAAAATCTTTCCAGTGGTTGCAATGGTTGCCGGGGGTGGTGATCAGTTTACTGGCGATAGGTATTTTGTTCCGGGTCGCTAACTGGAAAGATGTTGGAGCCGCATTGGCGGCCTATCGGTGGCCGTTTATTATGGGTTCATTGCTCTTAACCCTTAGCTTTTTGTGGGCGCGAGCCTGGGCCTGGACGGCTCTGCTGGAAGGACAAGCCCGCCCTATTCAAGCCTTCTGGGCGATTAACCAGGGGTATTTAATCAATAATCTGTTGCCACTGCGGGCAGGTGAAGTGGGTCGCTCAGTTCTTTTGGGTCACCAGATCAACCAAAACCCTGTTCGGGTTCTCTCAACAGTTGTTATTGAACGGATCTTAGACCTTGCCTTTGCAGCGACGCTTCTTTTGAGCACCTTACCTTTGGTGGTGGGGATGGCTTGGGCGCGTACCGTGTCCTGGCTTACGCTGGCGATAATTCTAGCTGTTCTGGTCATGTTGATAATTCTCTCGCGAAACCAAGAAAGCACCCTACAGTTCTTTGATAATATAACTCAAAGGTGGCGCTGGCGATTTCTGAGAGTGGTTATATTACCGCAGTTGCGCCATCTAATGCAAGGCTTAGGCGCTTTGCGCAATCCCCGTGCGCTTTGGAAGGCTCTGTTCTGGGTTGGCGTTTCATGGGGATTAGCTGTTTGCAATTATTATTTGATGCTCTTGCCCCTTGCCCCACACGCTCGTTTTTGGTGGGGGGTATTTGCTGATGGGGTATTAGCCATGGGGATTGCCTTGCCATCAGCACCAGCTGCGCTGGGTACTTTTGAAGCCTCTCTGGTAGCAGCCTTGGCCCTATTAGGGGTGAATTCAACGGCAGCATTGGCCTATGCAATAACCCTTCACTTCTTGCAATTCCTGGTCACAGGAGTTTTGGGGTTGCTGGGGTTTCTGCGTCAACGGCATTCTTTACAGGAATGGGGTCAATGGTTGCAACTTCGTGAACGTGGAAATCTTACTCAATAAATTTGGGAGGTACAATGCCCCGACGCTATCTTATCACCGGTGGAGCAGGTTTCATTGGCTCGAATTATGCTGCGCGGCTAATCGGTCAGGGACACGAGGTTATCCTGTATGATAATCTTTCCCGGGCTGGTGCGGTGCGTAATCTGGAATGGTTACGGACGACCTTTGGTGAAGATGCCTATCGTTTGATCGTGGCGGACGTGCGAGATGCGTCCCGATTGAACGAGGCTGTGCAAGGCGTGGATGTCATTGTGCATCTAGCAGCACAGGTAGCAGTGACGACTTCGGTTGCCGATCCGCGCACAGACTTTGAGATCAATGCCCTGGGCACGTTTAATGTCCTGGAAGCTGCCCGGCTCTCAGGCCGAGATCCTATCGTGATTTATGCTTCAACAAATAAGGTATATGGGGGAATGGAGAATGTGGCGGTGGTGGAAGATCAAACGCGTTGGCGTTATCAGGACTTGCCCGAGGGATGCCCTGAAACCCAACCCTTGGATTTCCATTCCCCCTATGGGTGTTCAAAAGGTTGTGGTGACCAATACGTTCGCGACTATGCTCGCATTTATGGACTACCCACGGTGGTGATGCGCCAGTCCTGCATATATGGGCCGCGGCAGTTTGGGGTAGAAGATCAGGGCTGGGTGGCTTGGTTTGTCATTGCCGCCCTGCTCAAACGACGATTGACCATTTACGGAGACGGCAAGCAGGTACGTGACTTATTGTTTGTTGATGATCTTCTGGATGCCTATGATGCCGCAATTGAACGCATTGAGCAGGTTGCTGGGCAAATTTTCAATCTCGGTGGCGGACCACAAAACAGTATTTCCATCTGGCGTGAGTTTGGCCCCCTACTGGAACGCTTGGTGGGTTACCCCATTCCAGTAGATTTCGGAGAGTGGCGTCCTGGTGATCAGCGGGTTTATATCTCCGATATTCGCAAGGCACGTCAGTGGTTGGAATGGCAGCCCAAGGTGGGCGTGGAAGAGGGGGTTGAGCGACTGGTAACTTGGGTCAAGAACAATCTCAATCTGTTCTAATTCCGGCGAACAACGATGCGCATTCTAACAGTATTGACCTATTATCGTCCGCATACGTCGGGGCTCACCATTTACGCAGAAAGATTGGCTAAAGCCTTGGCACGACGCGGCCATCAGGTGACTGTGTTGACCTCGCACTATGACCGTTCGTTGCCGCGCGAGGAAATCATAGATGGGGTGCGAATTGTCCGGGCGCCGGTGGTGATGCGGGTAAGCAAGGGGGTTATCATGCCCACATTTGGCTTCTTAGCCACGCGGCTGGTGCTGAGCCACGATGTGGTGCATTTGCATTTACCTCAGTTCGATGCCGCCGGGATCGCCTTGCGCGGGCGGCTGTTTCGCAAGCCCACGGTGATCACTTATCACTGTGATTTGCGCATGCCTCCGGGATTAATAGCCTGGTTGGCCAATCAAGCCGTATTGGTCATGAACGAATTGGCAGCCTTATTTACGCATCGCATGGTGACCTACACCCAAGATTACGCCGATCACTCGGCCTACTTACGCCGTTATCAGCATAAATTACAGATCATCCCACCGCCAGTTGAATTGCCCGAGGTTAACCCGGAAAGTATTCAGGCGTTTAGACAACGTAATAATCCTGAGGGCAATCGCCCGGTGATTGGCATGGCAGCGCGCTTTGCCACTGAAAAGGGAGTAGAAGTATTGCTAGATGCGCTCCCTCGGATTTTAGAGGTCTATCCGCGGGCCCAAGTGCATTTTGCCGGCCCTTATCAGAACATCGTTGGCGAAGAGCACTACTTTCAGCGTTTAGCGCCGCGCATTCAGGCTTTTCAAGCGCAGGGACATTGGCGCTTTCTGGGTGTTTTAAACCCCGAAGATATGGCACGCTTTTATCCAAATATTGATGTCTTGGTCTTGCCTTCCCTTAACTCAACCGAAGCCTTTGGGTTAGTCCAGGTTGAGGCGATGATGAACGGTGTGCCGTGCGTGGCTTCGGACTTGCCGGGTGTACGCCAGCCAGTGCTTCGACACCGTATGGGGAGAATTGCCCCCGTGGGTGACTCCAAAGCCCTCGCCGAGGCCATTTTGGATGTGCTCAATCACCGTGAACAGTTTATGGTGGATCGTGACGCCATTCGTCAGCAATATCATCCTGATGCCATTGCGGCGCAGTTTGAAGGCCTGTTTCAAAGCATGCTGAACAAGTTGCGGTAGTTATGGACAAACCTTCAGCATCATCAAGTCAGCCGTCAGAGCGAGATTTTCTTTGGTTGCATTTACGCGAATTGCCTTACTTTCGGGCATTACTGCGGGCGGTTGAGGCGCGTTTTTACCAGGGGTTGCACTTGCCACATCCGATATTGGATATCGGTTGCGGAGATGGTCATTTTGCCAGTGTGACCTTTGATGAACCTTTGGATGTTGGCCTTGATCCCGATCCTCGGGTTTTACCCTTGGCGCGGGGGTATGGAGGCTACCGCTGGGTATTGCGCGGCTATGGAGATGCCTTACCCTTTGGTCGGGCAACTTTTGCCAGTGCGGTCAGCAACTCTGTTCTTGAACATATCCCTGATATAGATAATGTTTTATGTGAGGTTGCACGGGTTCTGCGCCCAGGTGCGCCCTTTATCTTCTGTGTGCCAAATCATCGTTTTGCCCCCTCGCTTTCGGTGGTGCGTTTCTTCGAGCGCTTGGGTTGGTGTGGGCTCGCCAATGCCTATCAACGCTTCTTCAATCGTATTTCACGGCATTATCATTGTGATGATGTTCCGCGCTGGCAAGAGAGGCTCGAGAGAGCGGGCTTCACTTTGGAAAACTACTGGCATTATTTCTCGCCTGGGGCTCTGGCTTGTCTGGAATGGGGACATTACTTTGGCCTGCCATCGCTAGTCTGGCGGAAATTGACCGGTAAATGGATTTTAGCGCCGTACCCATGGAATCTGGCACTAACCCGACGGGTTGTTCAACCTTACTTTGATCAACCAGCAGAGTGTGCAAATGGGGTTTATACGTTTTACATCGCGCGGCGATCTTAATCGCTTTGGCCCCCTGAAGACTCCTGGATTAGTTTCTGGCGTAATTCATTAATGGGGTGTAGATTGCCATCGGTATCGCGGAAATGCCAGAGTTCCCATCCATTGCACGGGGCATTATTGAGCATGGCCCGTGCTAAGGTGTGAATTGAACCGGTTAGATTACCACAACGAAGATGTCCGTTGGCCTGGATCGTAGCCTCGGGGGTATTACCGCGAAAATAGAGAATTTGTCCGGGTTGGAGTAGGCCGGCCTCTAGCAGAGCCCCAAACGGGATACGTGGACGGCGTCGAGGTTCGTTCAGTATTACCGCAGAAAGAGGGGCGGGGGTTGTTTCTTCGATGCGAGCGCACGCAATGTTCACATACCTGGGATCGCGTTCAATGCCCACAAAGTGGCGATGGAGTTTCTTTGCTACGGCACCGGTTGTCCCGGTGCCGAAAAATGGGTCTAAAATGATATCACCGGGTTGGGTAGATGCCAGAATAATGCGGTAAAGGAGGGCTTCGGGTTTTTGGGTGGCGTGGGCTTTTTCGCCATTAATACGAATGCGTTCATTGCCAATGCAGGTGGGCAAATACCAGTCAGACCGCATTTGTAGATCATCGTTGAGTGCCTTCATGGTGTGATAGTTGAAGGTATATTTTCTGCCTTTTACTTTCTGGGCCCAAATTAATGTTTCGTGAGCATTGGTAAAGCGGGTACCGTGAAAATTGGGGGTGGGGTTGGTTTTGATCCAGATTAAATCATTGAGAATCCAGAATCCCAACTCTTGTAAAATTGCACCGACTCGATAGATATTATGGTAAGTTCCGATCACCCAGAGGGTTCCAGTATCTTTGAGGATACGGCGGCACTCGGAAAGCCAGGCACGGGTAAAGGCATCATACGCGGCGAAGGACTCAAACTGATCCCAATGATCATCAACGGCATCCACGCGGGTGAAGTTAGGGCGATATAGAGCATTTCGTAATTGCAGGTTGTAAGGTGGATCCGCGAATACCATATCCACGACCCCAGAGGGTAATTGGGGCAGAATTTCAAGGCAATCACCTTCCAGAATGGTATCCAGAGGAAGAGGGGAAACTGATTTCATCACGTCATCTCTGTGTGCATCGCACTACTAAAAATAAGTTTAGCACAACCGTTATTGAGTGAGGCAGCGCTTGTCAGCCCCCTGGTCTTGAATTATGATATACACTCAATCGGAATGATCCGCTGAAAAAACGGTGAACCCGCAAAAGACACATCAATCATGAAAGAGCCGACCATTCTGGATTTCGTGAAAGCCCTACTGACGCCCTGGCGGGGTAGACCCCCGGCCATTCCTCCATTAGAAGAATCCCAATCCGCATCTCCATCGCCATTAGAACGCCAAGTTGCGTCAATACCCAAACCTGAAAGCCCTGGCCAGATTTTCCCAGAACGACGGGTCGGATTCCGAGTTCCCTGGTCAAGTCTCTTGGCGGTGGGGTTGGCACTTCTAGCCCAACGTCTACTGGAACCACCGCGTCAGGGCTCACCCTTGGTGGCCGTTATAATCTACGCTATGGCGTTTGTGGCCCTGGTAGCGGCCATTGGGAGACGGGAATGGCAAATCCCGCCGCTTACTAATAATGAAGATTCTCCCCCTCCTATGCCGTTAAGGGTGCAAACTCGCGCCGCGCTTCTGGCAGCTGGATTGTTACCATTGGCCTTTATTGCACTGGGGGGAAACCGGTTTACGGTGTTTAATCTGGTGCTTTGGTTGGGGGCATTGGCAGCCACCTTGGTAGCGTTTATTCTCCCTGGGCAGCGGTCGCATAATCGGCGTGATTGGCTGACCTTCCTGCATCAACCCGGGTGGACGATAACTATCTCGCGTTGGGCTATTTTGCTGAGTTTAGCTACCTTGGTTGTGGCCTTCTTCCGTTTCTATCGCCTGGATAGTGTGTTGGGGGAGATGTTCAGCGATCATGCCGAAAAATTACTGGATGTGGCGGATGTGTTGCAGGGTCAGACGTCTATTTTCTTCCCCCGCAATACTGGGCGAGAGGCGTTTCAGATGTATCTGACGGCGCTGATCGCGGTTGTCGCTGGAACTGATTTGTCTTTCATGAGTTTGAAACTTGGTACAGCGTTGGCTGGCTTCATCGCACTGCCTTTTATCTATCTTTTAGGCAAGGAAATTGGGGGAAAATGGACGGGATTAACGGCCTTTCTCCTGGCTGGGATGGCCTATTGGCCGAATGTGATTTCGCGAGTGGGGTTGCGTTTTCCTCTTTATCCGATGGCAGCGGCGCCAGCGCTGTATTTTCTTATCCGCGGCCTAAGGCATGGAAGCCGCAACGATTTTATTTGGTCGGGACTGGCTCTGGGGGTTGGCTTACACGGTTACAGCCCCACCCGACTTCTGCCCGTGGTCATGGTTCTGGCGCTGGTTCTATATTTACTCCATCGCCATTCTGAAGGGCGGCGTTGGGCATCCCTATGGGCTTTTGGAATGCTGGCTTTCACGGCGCTGGTGGTATTTTTGCCCCTTTTACGGTATATGATGGAACAGCCAGACATGTTTGCCTTCCGCGCGTTGACGCGACTGAGCGCCATTGAACGGCCGTATCCAGCCCCGGTATGGCAAATCTTCCTAAGTAATTTAGGAGAAGCTTTGGTGATGTTCTTTTATGATAATGGGAACATCTGGGTGCACTCCATTCCTGGCCGCCCGGCGCTAGATATTTTCACGGCGGTGCTTTATTTCCTTGGTTTGGTGGTAGTAGGAGGGCGTTACCTCCGTGAGCGCCATTGGGTGGATCTTTTCCTCTTGCTTTCGATACCTATGCTCATGATGCCCTCCATTCTTTCCTTGGCTTTCCCTGAGGAAAACCCTTCGCTTAATCGCACTGGTGGGGCAATTGTGCCGGTGTTTATCATCGCGGCGATTGGTTTGATTTCCTTTTTGCAGACCATGGTCAATCATCTTCAACCCCGGCTGGGGCGAATGGCTGCTACATTAACCGGGGCGGCGCTTTTGATTGGAGTCGGTTATCAGAACTTTGACTTAGTGTTTCGTCAATTCGATCGGCAGTTTATGGCCGGTGCCTGGAACACATCGCAAATCGGGCATGTGATTCGTGCGTTTGCCGATTCAATTGGCAACCCCGATTCGGCATACGTTGTCCCTTATCCATATTGGGTTGACACGCGGTTGGTGGGGATCAACGCGGGCTATCCATTGAAGGACTATGCGCTGTGGCCTCAAGATTTCGAGAAGACACTTGATCAACTCGGGGCCAAGTTGTTTATTCTGAAACCCGAGGATCAGGCCGCTTTGGATAAACTGCGCCAGCTTTACCCGACAGGGTTTCTCTATTATTATGACAGTCACCGTGAGGGCAAAGATTTCTTGATCTTTTTTGTCCCTCCCACGGCACCCTAGGATTCACAGGCGGATCATACTATGGTTGAAGCCTATATTATGAAAGAAACCTTAACGGTCAAGCCTCGGCGCCTGTTTGGGGATGTGCTGTTACTTGTCATTTTATTGGTGGGGGCTTATTTTCGGTTGATTGGGCTGGATTGGGATGAAGAGCAACATCTTCATCCCGATGAGCGATTCATGACCATGGTTGCCAGTTCCATCCACACACCGGGAAGCCTGGGAGATTATTTCAATACGGCTACCTCATCGCTAAATCCTCATGTGGTGGGTTATGGCTTTTATGTATATGGTACATTTCCGTTGTTTCTGACGCGATGGGTGGGCGAGGCACTAGGCAAAACCGGTTACGGCGACATTTATCTCGTGGGTCGCGTGCTTTCAGCCCTGGCTGACCTGCTGGCTGTTTTCTTGGTTTATCATATTGCATGGCATCTCTATCGCCGTTACGCCATAGGGACACTGGCGGCAGGGTTTGCCGCCCTGGCTGTATTGCAGATTCAACTCTCGCACTATTTTACGGTAGATACATTTGCCAACGCGTTTCTCTACTTGGCATTTTACGCCGCCGTGCGGGTGATGACGGTGCCATTACCATCTTGGAGTCAGGATAGCACCTCCATACGCCATTTGGACGAGCCGGTGGGATTCTATCTTTTGTTCGGACTCGGGTTGGGTTTGGCGCTGGCTTCCAAAGTAAGCACCCTCCCTGTTGTTCTTCTGTTGCCTATAGCGGCTCTCATTCGTTATTCTCGTGTACCCACCCCCCAATTGCGCAGTCGGCTTAGCCTTGGGATCGTGCGTAACCTGGTGCTGGCCGTAGTGGTAGCCTTTTTCACCTTTCGCATCTTTCAACCTTATGCGTTCAGTGGACCGGGCTTTTGGGGGCTGGCCATTAATCCGCGCTGGGTGGATAACCTGCGTGAGTTGAGCAACTTGAGCAACGGGGATGTAGATTTTCCTCCGGCGTTGCAGTGGGCACGGCGTCCGTTAACCTTTGCCTGGGTGAACATGGTAAGATGGGGGTTGGGCTGGCCATTGGGACTTTTGGCGTGGGTAGGGTTTTTATGGATGGGGTATCGAATTATCAGGGGGGCTTGGCGTGAGCACATCTTATTGTGGGCATGGACTGGATTGTATTTTTCATGGCAGAGCCTGAACTTCACCCGTGCCATGCGCTATCAACTTCCGGTATATCCTGCGCTGGCAATCATTGCCGCCTGGGCAATCATCACATTGTGGGATAAAGCCGCGTTAAACGGCTTGCTCACACGGGCGGTGAGAAGGATTAACCCGTGCCGATTGATGGCGGTGGTTTTGGGGGGCTTGGTTCTGCTCGGCACGTTTTTATGGGCGTTTGCTTTCACCCGCATCTATACCCGTCCGGTGACCCGCGTGGCGGCCAGCCGTTGGATTTATCAGCATGTGCCCGGCCCGATCAATTTGCGCATCCAGACCGGAACCGAAACGGTTAACCAGCCGTTGCCAATCCGAGAGGGAGTATCCTTAACCGTCCAACACCCTCTCCGTTGGGTATTTACACCGACTGAAGATTGGCGTGTGACTCAGGCTTGGATTACGGCCATTTATGACCCAGCTTTGGGTTCCGATTTGAAAAATGTGCAATTTGTTTTAGGGCAAGGTGACGGAAAGGTTCTGGCAGTTTCACAACTAACCGATACCTTTGCCATCCCTGAGGAACAAGCGAATCGCGTTATCCCATTTGATTCAGTGGTAACCCTTATAGCCGGCCACCCTTACTGGTTCGAAGTCCGTTTGGAGGGTGAAGCGCGTTTACTGCGTCTGAACGGTGCGATTCAGTTAGGTAATGCTCAGGTTCCCCAGCGGCTCACCGTGATCCCGGCACTCGTTGAACCTTTGCGCTTGGGGCAGGGGCTGGTCATTCCATTCACACCGGTGCAGTCTGGGATGTTGTCGCAAGTTCTGCTCAACCGCATTGTGGATTGGAAAGCCCTGGAGGATATAAAAACACTGCGTTTGCAAATCTTAGATTCGGCTAGCGGTATAACATTAATCACAATTGAATTTAAGGGAGTCTTCCACGCATTGAGCGATCCGCGTGGGGAATCCTATTCGATTACATTGGAGAACCCAATTCAGATCGAGAAGAATAAAAGCTATCTTCTCACATTAGATGTCACAACCGGTGAAGGTGACCTTGCGATTTACGGCAGTGCACCAGCGCATGAATCCACTTGGGATGATGGACTGCCTTTACGCTTGGATGGTTATGATCCCTATGGGGGGATTTACCGCAGTGGTTTGAACTTTGAGATGTATTGGGATGACAACGAAGACAAACTGGCGCGCTTCCTCTCTATTCTCGATCAGGCTGATTATATTTTCATCACGTCCAATCGCCAATGGGGGACAACGACCCGTGTACCCGAACGTTATCCGTTAACAACGGTTTATTATCGCAATTTGTTGGGCTGTCCGGAAGAGACATCCATACTTTGGTGCTATAGTGTAGCCCAGCCGGGCATGTTTGAAGGTAAGTTGGGCTTTGAGTTGGTAGCAGTTTTCCAGAGCGACCCTAACCTGGGTTCGCTACGTTTCAATACACAGTTTGCTGAGGAAGCGTTCACGGTTTACGATCATCCCAAGGTGTTGATCTTTAAGAAACAGGCCGATTACAACCCGGCACAGGTGCGTGCGGTATTGGGCGGTGTGGATTTAAGTAAAGTGATCCGGCTAACCCCGCGTCAGTTTAAATCTTACCCGGCTACGCTAATGCTCCCTCTAGAACGTTGGGTTCAACAGGTCAAGGGAGGGACTTGGTCGGAATTATTTAGCACCTCGGCCTGGAATAACCGGTATCCCGGCTTAGGACTTATCATCTGGTATGTTGCGTTAATGTTAATAGGGTGGATGGTGTACCCCTTGGCACGGTTGGTTTTTGGGGTCTTACCCGACAAGGGATATCCGCTGTTACGGATATTAGGTTTACTGTGCTTGGGGTGGGGGGTATGGATTCTGGGATCAATGGGTGTGCCGTTTACGCCATTTACCATCTCCCTTAGCGCCTTGGCGATTCTGATGCTAAACCTGGGATTAGGTTATCTCCAGCGTGAGGCTATTCGCCAGGAATTAC
Organism: Thermanaerothrix sp.; assembly: GCF_056331585.1. Lineage (NCBI taxonomy): Bacteria > Bacillati > Chloroflexota > Anaerolineae > Anaerolineales > Anaerolineaceae > Thermanaerothrix > Thermanaerothrix sp. The sequence continues at coordinate 80,659 of NZ_JBWGPQ010000002.1, read as the reverse complement.
GGCAAGAATGGCGCGATTTTTTACGCATCGAAGCCCTAGCCCTGGCTTTCTTCCTCTTCTTTTTGCTTATTCGCCTCGGCAATCCGGATCTCTGGCACCCCTATAAGGGGGGAGAGAAGCCGATGGATTTTTCCTATTTCAATGCAGTGCTGAAGAGCACTACGTTTCCACCCTATGATCCTTGGTTCGCGGGTGGATACATTAACTACTACTATTTTGGTTTTGTGTTGGCGGCTGTTCCCACCAAATGGCTGGGAATTGTTCCTTCAATTGCCTACAATTTCATTTTGCCCTCATTCTTTGCGCTAGTGGCATTGGGGGCGTTCAGCGCGGGCTACAACCTAGTGGCGTGGGTCAATAGCCAGCGCGTTCGCGGTGACCATAAAAATCCATATTACGTAGATGGGCATCCCTGGTTGGGCGGATGGGCGGCGGCCATTGGTGTGCTAATCCTGGGCAACCTGGGTACGGTGCGCATGATCTGGCATGGGTTGCAACGGCTGGTTGCCCCAAATGGGCAAATTGAAGGGGTAAATTTCTTCCAGCAGATTATTTGGGCATTAGGCGGATTGGGGCGCTTGGTGGCAGGGGCTCATTTACCCTATGCGCCAGGGGATTGGTATTGGATCCCCAGCCGCGTTTATCCGGGTGAACCGATTACCGAATTTCCGTTCTTTACTTTCCTTTACGCCGATCCGCATGCTCATCTCTTTGCGCTGCCGCTGACCCTTTTGGCGTTAGGGTGGGCGCTGGCAATTTCCTTCGCGGCTTGGCGCTGGGGACGTTCTGATGACCTCCCCTGGCCGATACGGACGGCGGCGGTGTTTTTCCTGGGCGGGCTGATCATTGGCGCCCTACGCCCGACCAATACCTGGGATTTGCCCACTTATCTGGGATTGGGCCTGCTGGCGTTGGCCTACAGCGGTTGGAAGGATGCGGACCTTCCGGAGGGTTGGTGTCCATACTTCCCTGCTTGGCTGAGGCGCTGGGTAGCCATAGGTCTGGCTGCGGTTTTGCTGATCGGGCTGTCGTTCTTGCTCTATCTCCCTTTTAGTCAATGGTATGGGCAGGCCTATGCGGCGATAGATCTGTGGCGTGGCGCTCGTTCGCCTTTCTGGTCGTATCTGACTCACTTGGGGGTCTTCCTGTTCATTTTGGCTTTCTGGTATGGCTGGGAGACCTATATCTGGATGGCGACCACACCACTTTCAGCCTTAAGGCGAATCTATCCTTACCGGTATCACTTGTTGGTTGGATTAGCGGTTTACCTTGGGATCATGATTTATCTGACTCATGGGCTTGGGGTAGAGATTGCCTGGCTGGTTATGCTTTTGGTACTGTGGGCAGGGCTACTCCTCTTACGTCCTCGCCAGGATGATTCACGACGTGCTGTGTTGGTTATAAGCATCACGGCGCTGGTGCTTACGTTGGCGGTGGAACTGGTGGTTTTGCGTGGTGATATTGGGCGCATGAACACGGTCTTCAAGTTCTATCTGCAAGCCTGGGTGCTACTAGGGCTCAGCGCTGCCGTGGCTCTGACATGGTTATGGCCCGCGGTACGGCGATTCTGGAAGACAGGCTGGCAGTATGTTTTTAGAGTGGGGGTCAGTTTGTTGGTGGGAGGTGCGTTACTTTTCCCCTTATTGGGTGGGTTGGATAAAATTCGTGATCGTATGAGCCCGACCGCGCCTCATAGCCTGGATGGCATGGCTTATATGCCATTTTCAACTTATTGGGAGGGGGAGCACACGCTTGATTTAAGCCAGGACTATCGTGCTATTCGCTGGATGCAAGAGAATGTAGAAGGATCGCCAGTTATTGTCGAGGCGAATGTCCCCGAATACCGCTGGGGTAACCGATTCACAATTTACACCGGCTTGCCGGGGGTGGTAGGGTGGAATTGGCACCAGCGGCAGCAGCGTGCCCTGCTACCCGACACCTGGGTGACCGAACGGGTGTTGGCAATTGCTTCTTTCTATAACACGACCGACCTCCAAGAAACCAAGCATTTTTTGGAGCAGTATCACGTTTCGTATATTATCGTGGGTCAGTTGGAAAGGGCGGTTTACCAACCGGAAGGGTTAGCCAAATTCGAAGCCCAAGAAGGCCGGCTCTGGCGAAGAGTCTATCAGGATGCCGATACCGCCATTTACTGGGTTATTCGTCCGGGCGAGTGAGGTGACTATGAGCACCATTCCTGCCGATCAACCATGGCATCAAACGCTCAAATGGGAGCAGGGGGTATTTTTAATCGCACTACTGTTGGGAGGCATATTGCGTTTTGTTGGCTTGAATCTTCACCCTTTGAGCGATACCGAAGCGCACTTAGCCTTACAGGCTTATACGTTGGCTCAAGGGCAATCTGTGACTGATTGGGTTGGGCAACCCGGTTATCTGATCCCAACCGCAGTGGCATTTTTCTTGGTGGGTGCACGCGAAGCCACCGCCCGCTTTTGGCCGGCCGTTTGGGGGTTGCTGGTTATCATTCTGCCTTGGCTATTGCGGAATCGCTTGGGGCGACCCTTAGCGATCTTTCTCACCTTAGGTCTGGCAATGGACGCGGGTTTGGTTGCGACCTCGCGTTTGGCCGCTGCAGATTCTTTAGCCTTGCTTGGGGTTATAGGTTTTATCACGTTCTTTTGGCGTGGCGAATGGTACCTAGCAGGGGTCGCGTTAGCTTTGGGTGTATTAAGTGGCCCTTCGTTTTGGGTTGGGATTTTGATCCTGTTGTTAACCTGGCAGATCTGGCGCTGGGTTAATGGATCATGGCAGAATGGGTTGATGTTAGACCCCCAAAAACGTGAAGCGGGTCAATCTGTTTCTTGGAAGAAGGTGGGCTTTGCTTTTCTGATCACTCTGGTGGCGGTGGGGAGCGGTATGGGCGCGTTTTGGCGCGGCTTGGGGGCAGTAGCAACCGGGCTAGCTGAATTTCTACACAGTTGGTCATCTGAAGGGGTGTCGCTGGGGCTGATGGGAGTGGGTTTATTCATCTATCAACCTTTGGGTTGGTTTATGGCGTTGGCTCAGTGGCTAAGGGGATGGCGGCGTATTCCACCATTGGCACAAGTGGCGACACTGTGGCTGGGGATTGGTCTGTTGGTTCTTGCAGTGTATCCGGGGCGACAGGTTTCTCATTTAGTGTGGCTGTTGGTGCCGATGTGGGTGTTGGCGGCTTCTACATTAGCCCAAGCGATTGAGCATCTAGCGCAGACGGATTGGATAAAACTGGTTGTAGTCGCGGCGGGATACTTTACTCTGGTGGGTTACCTTTGGTTGAATATCGAAGGATTTGTCCCCGGTAACTTGATGCCACAGTGGGTATGGGTGCGCTGGTTGGCTATTTTAGGGGTGATCTTGTTGGGTATTGCGATAGGATTGGTTGTGAGTTGGACGTGGGGATTACATGTGGCCCGTCAAGGATTGTTCCTGGGGGGATTTGTCTTCTTGTCCTTTTTAACCTTTTCATCTACATGGCAAGCGGCGGGATTGGGGCGTGCGCCATCAGCACAGGTGTGGGGACCCCAACCATATCCTGCTGAGGCAGATCTGTTAGTGAAAACATTAGGCGATGTTTCCGAGTGGACGAGCGGGCGACGCGATGCCATTGATATTCGGGTTGTGGGGGTGGATTCACCTGCATTGCGGTGGGCCTTACGCCATTTTTATCATGCCCAGTTTGTTCCAGTCCTAACCCCGATGGAAACACCCTCAGTGATTATCACACCTGAAACCGCAATGCCTGGGGTGAGTGCGCTGTATCGTGGACAAGATTTCGTCTGGCGGGAAACACCATCTTGGTCTCTGTTCTTGCCAGGCGAGTGGTTATCCTGGATAATATATCGTAAAGCCCCCTTACAACGCCAAGGTGTGATTGTTTGGGTGCGCACAGATCGTTTTCCACACGTTTTGGGTTTTGCGAGTCCATAACATTAGGAATTCAATCATGGAAGCACCACCATTGACAATTGCAATTGATGGACCAGCCGCTTCGGGAAAATCTACCGTGGGGGAACGTTTAGCGAAGGCACTGGGTTATTTGTTTTTTGACACCGGAGTGATGTACCGCGCGGTAACTTGGGTGGCCTTGCAGTGTTTGGGATCCGTTGAAGATGAGTCTGCTGTTACCCGCCTGGCCGAGGTCGTGCAAATTGATGTTCAGCCGCCGAGTCAGAACGATGGTCGGCAAGCCGATGTGTGGGTAGATGGTGAAGATGTCACCTGGGCGATTCGCCGTCCTGAGGTAGATAAATGGGTCTCGCGCATAGCGGCCTATCCAGGGGTACGTCAAGCCATGACTCAACAACAACGGCGGATCGGCTTACGCGGGAAAGTCGTGATGATTGGCCGCGATATTACTACCGTGGTGCTTCCGGAGGCGGAAGCCAAGATTTACCTAGATGCTTCAGTAGAAGAACGTGCCCGCCGGAGATACTTAGAGCGAAAAGCACGAGGCGAAGAGGTTAACTACGAGGAAATTTTGGAGAGCTTGCGGCAACGGGACTATTTGGACTCTACACGCGAAGTGGCTCCACTTCGGGTGGCTCCGGATGCCATCGTGATCAATACCGATGGCTTGAGTGTAGACGAGGTGGTGCAAAAGATCCTGGCTGAGATCAATTAGGAGCGCCGATGTGTGACACTCTGGTGGCTTTAAACAATGCAACTGCAGATGGGTCGGTCATTTTTGCGAAGAATTCTGACCGTGAGCCGGATGAGGCTCAAATTCTGGAATTGATCCCAGGAGGGTTTCATCCGCCTGGGACAATGGTTAATTGCACCTATCTTGAGATTCCTCAGGTGGAGCGGACCTACACCGTACTGCTTTCACGCCCCTTCTGGATGTGGGGGGCGGAAATGGGTGCTAATGAATATGGCGTGGTCATTGGAAATGAAGCGGTTTTTACCCGTATCCCCTATGAAAAGCAACCCGGTCTGACCGGTATGGATTTGTTGCGGTTAGCCCTGGAACGATCTCAAAAAGCCGAAGAAGCACTGTGGGTGATTGTACGCTTGCTGAAAACTTATGGGCAAGGGGGGAATTGCGGTTTCCGTCATCCTTTTTACTATCACAATAGTTTTTTAATTGCAGATCCTTCGGAAGCATGGGTTTTAGAAACGGCGGGACGCCATTGGGTGGCAGAACGTGTGCGTGATGTACGCACGATATCAAATGCACTAAGCATCCGCAAGGCAGGGGATTTGGCCTCCGAGGATGTCGTGCGTTATGCCCTTGATCAAGGGTGGTGCAAACGCCGCGAGGATTTTGACTTTGCGACCTGCTATTCGGATTGGTTGTATACCCGTTTTGGTGATGGACATCGTCGTCAGGTTTGCACTTTAGAAGCTCTCGGTCGAGCAAAAGGGGGGATACAAGTTGCTACGATTATGGCTGTGCTTCGTTCCCATCCGGTTTCTCGAGGAACCCCCTGGCGACCAGATCGGGGTTTACTTGGTGCGGATGTGTGCATGCATGCCGGATTTGGTCCGGTGCGGCGCAGCCAATCGGTAGCCTCGTTTATTGCCCATCTTAAGCCCAACCAGTTTACGTTTTGGGGAACAGCTACCTCAGCACCCTGTACCAGCCTGTTTAAACCTTTCTGGCTGGATAGCGGCTTGCCTAACATGGGACCCAAACCGCAAGGTGAATATGATCCTGATTCCTTGTTCTGGCGACATGAGGTGCTGCATCGGGAGATACTGCGTGACTATCCCACCCGAATAGAAGCGATACGGGCGGAGAGAGAAGCCTTAGAAACCGAGTTCTTATCCGAGGTGGAGCGCCTGAATGGAAGCTCGGCAGAGGAACGGTATCAGTTGAGTCAGCGATGCTTGGAGCAAAGCATTTTAACCGAACAACGCTGGCTGGATATTGTGCGCCGTTTGCCGCTAGAAACTCGGCTTGCATGGGTTTACAAGGCCTTTTGGCGAAAGATGAATCGGCTGAATAAGATTCCTCAAGAGGTGCTGGATTGGGTCTAGGAGCGGGATAGTCGTATGATGGAATGGGTCTGGCCGTTTCTCCAGGAGCCCTCAATTTCTCTACCTGCCCAGTGGTTGGGTTGGGTAGGGTGGGGGCTTTTATTGCTCGTTTGGGGGTGGGGAATCCGGTGTTTTGCCCCCGACGCCTTAGAAGTAGCCCGTCAACGATGGCATTTATTGGCTGGGTTGGTGCTTTTATCGCCATTGGTTACCCTGGGAGTGGGCTTACGTCTGGTAGGGGAGACCTTACAGCCCTTGCCCTACCTTCCTGGTGAGTCTCCTTTACCGTTATTTTTGCCCTTAGCGGCCATCCCCTGGGTTTTGGCATCGGGATGGCTAGGGCCGTTCTGGGCCGCCTGGATTGCGTTGGAGAGCGGTATGTTTATGGGGTTGTGGGTGACTCATGAGCTTTTTACCCCATTGTTAATAAGTGGGCTGGGTATGCTGTATGGGTTTACGGTATCTCAGGCATATCACGGACGGCTCTGGGCTTGGTTGCGACGACCTTGGGTGGCGGCTCTTGGGGTGGGGTTGGCTTATGCTCCAATTTTGATTTTGGGCGCTTTCTTTGCCACCCCTGGGGGTTTGGCGGCACGACTTGATTTTGCTTTATCCCAGGCCTGGTTACCGGGGTTGGTGCGTTATTTTGAATTGATTTTGGCTAGCATAATGGCTACGATGGTGTCAATGCTTCCTGGCCTGGGTTGGCGGCGGAGCACAATTCTTGTATCTGCCCCCTGGGAGTCCAGTCTAGCTAAGAAGATTTTAGTCATTACCTTGCCTTTGATCATGCTCTTGGTGATAGTGATGACGGTAAGCCATTGGATGGCGGCGGGGAACGCTGCGCGCGAGATGCTCCGTGAACGTTTAAGTGCGGCGGCTCAGGTGGCGGCTGAGGGATTGCCGTATTTTTTGGAGAGCGGTCAGAGCCTAATCACACGTCTGGCGGAACCCAGCCTATTGGTTCAACCACCGGAGGTTATGCGGGACCGATTGGCACAACAATTACGTGCGGTACCTTACTTTAACCAATTGATGCTATTCAACTCTGCTGGTGAGCTGGTTGCAGCCTATCCTGAGGTGGATATAAAGACAACCCCACTTTCTGACCAAGAAAACCAGGGAATTAGGTTGGCCCTCAAAGGTGTGCCGATTCAAGTGTATTCAATTCTTCCGGTGGGAGAAAAGCGTTCCATGCAGGTGGTTTTTGTGGCAACCATTCAAGAAGGGGGAAAGGTAGAGGGTGTTTTATTAGGTCGCACTGACTTTGATACCAATCCATTTACCCAACCCGCCCTGGCCGCATTACAAAGCATTCTGGCTCAAGGTGGGGATGGGTTTATCCTGGATGAGAACGGGATAGTGTTGTATCAAGCCAATCCCAGCCAGGGAGCACTTCTTGGCGAGCCATATGGCGCGATTGGGCTTGGAGATGCACCGCGGTTCTTTGAAGGCCTTTCGCCGCTGGGTACACGCCAATTTGCCTTCTACCAACCGGCGGTGGGCAAAGCGTGGAGTGTGATCCTCGTTCTACCGGCACAACGTGTGCAAGAGGTGGCACTTCAAATTGCAGCGCCCACTTTGATCTCATTAGCGGTCTTTGCAGCCTTGCTGATTCTGCTGGCTAATTTAAGTTCACGCACCCTAGCCGCTTCACTTTCTCTTTTGGCTTCTCAAGCAACCCGAATTGCGCAGGGCCACTTGGAATCTGTTGTCAATGTAGAGGGGGTAGATGAAGTTGGACGGTTAGGGCACGCTTTTGAGCAGATGCGGGTGAGCCTCAAAGCACGCCTTGAAGAATTGAACAAACTTTTGCAAGTTAGTCAAGCGGTGGCGACCAACTTAGATATTGAAGCTGCAATTGCCCCCGCACTTGAAGTTACCCTTGGGGAGCATGTGGTTGCGGCACGGGTGATGTTGGTGCCTGAGGTAAAACTGGATTTTGCCGGTGGGGGCGAGGTCAAAGTAGCGAAAGGGAAGCTTTCAGAGACATTTGGTTACCTGGATGAGGTGCTCTTTGATTGGCTTCGACAACAGAATCTGTTCACGGTTGCCAATGTCAGTCGTGCCCGGCACCTACAAGAGGTTGTGCGCGACCGTCCCTACCCAGCAGCGCTGGTTGCCCTTGCCCTTCGCTATGAGAACACCTATTACGGTGTGTTTTGGGTAGGATACGATCAGCCGCGGGCGTTCTCTGATGAAGAATTGCGCTTTTTAGAAACGTTAGCGGGATATATTGCGGTAGCCGCGGCCAATGCGCGTTTGTATGCCACCGCCGAAGTTGGACGTAAACGTCTTGAGGCCGTCCTGACCTCAGTACCTGAACCGGTGCTGGTGTTTGATGATCAGGATGAGCTACTGCTCTTAAACCCGGCGGCGCTCCAGGTGCAGGGATTGTTTAGTCAGGTTGCACCGGGTCGCCCATTGCGTGAGGTGATCAGTGTTCCTGCACTGCTTGATCTTTTATCGTTGAGGCCCGGAGCGCATTTCCAGGCGCGAGAAATTGCGCTTCCTGATGGCCGGGTTTACCATGCCAGTGTTGCAGCCGTGTGGGGTGAAGAGCGGCCCATTGGCAAGGTGTGCGTGTTGCAGGATATCACGCACTACAAGCAACTGGATGCGCTGAAGTCCGAATTTGTGGCGACAGTAAGTCACGATTTACGTTCGCCGCTGACTCTTATTCGAGGTTATGCCACGATGTTGCAAATGATCGGTGATCTCAACGAGCAGCAGCGGGGTTATCTGCAGAAAATGATCAACGGTATCGAATCCATGACCCGCTTGGTGAATAATTTGCTTGACCTAGGGCGGATTGAAGCGGGCGTGGACTTAAAACTTGAACCCCTTGAACCGGCTGAAATCGTTGGTCAGGTTATCGCTCAACTGCAACCCCAGGCGGCTCAAAAGAACATTGAGATACAGCGGGAGTTTCATCTTCCTGAGGGGTTAATGCTACGGGCTGATCCCGACCTGCTGAAGCAGGCATTGTTTAATCTGGTGGATAATGCTGTTAAATACACACGACTTCAGGGTGAAGTAAGTGTGATAACGACGTATAACAATGGCTATATCACGTTTGCGGTGCGCGATAATGGGATTGGTATTGCCCCGCTGGATCTTCCACGCTTGTTTGAGAAATTCTACCGCAGTGGGCGGCGCGAGGCATATGAGCAACGCGGCACGGGGTTAGGCTTAGCCATTGTCAAATCTATTGTTGAGCGTCACCATGGGCGGATATGGGTAGAAAGCCAACTTGGTAAGGGAAGTGTTTTCTATGTTGAATTGCCTCTTGACCCTGAAAAAAGCGAATCTTTGGTATAATAAACATAGGAAATTGGTTTCTCTAAAACCTTAAAATTTCGCCAGAGGGGATACAAAGAACGTTTTTCGTGTTATAATTTGATTTTGCATGCATGCTAATGTTTAATGCTCAGGCGAACTTAAACGCATGAGACTGTGAGTCTCACGCGTGTATCTTGTTTAACGTCAAAAAGGTTATTTGCTAGAGGAGGCGTATTTGTGGAAACGAAAAGCCTGATTGCCCTTCGAATCAGCCTGGCCTCTCCGGAGACGATTCGGTCCTGGTCGTATGGCGAAGTCCTCAAACCTGAAACGATTAACTATCGTCGGCTGCGCCCCGAAAAAGATGGGCTCTTTTGCGAGGCCATCTTTGGCCCAACCAAGGATTATCAATGCTACTGCGGTAAGTATAAAAATCCACGTTATAAAGGCATTGTTTGCGACAAGTGTGGGGTAGAAGTCACGCGGTCTTCGGTGCGCCGTGAACGCATGGGGCATATTGAATTAGCCTCCCCGGTGGCTCATATCTGGTATACGCGGCGTGTGCCTTCTTACCTTGGCTTGCTATTGGATATCTCGCGCCGTAACCTGGATCGTGTGCTTTATTTTGCCCAGTATATTGTCACCTACGTGGATGAAGAAGCACGCCAGAAGGTGCTCAAGCGCATGGAAGATGAAATCACTGTATCCGAGCGCCAAAAAGCGGCTGAACTTAATAAACGTATTCTTGAAGTCAAACAAGCACGCGATCGCCGCATCGCCGAGTTGAATCAGCAGCGGGCTGAAATGGAAGCCCGTCGCGATGAGCAAATTGCATCCCGCTTAGAGCCAGTGATCCAGGAAGGGCAGTCCCTGGAACGAATGCTGCAGGAGAAAGTAGGGACGGTGGTGCGCGTTCCGGTGGTCTTTTCTTCGGCGAATGTCGAAATCGCCGCTGCCGGGGAGACGATCACCCCACAGCATATTGGGCGGGTGCAGCGGGTGGTTAAAGAGCACCTGGAAGAATTGGAGAACGAATTCCGCGAGCAATTCCAGCGTGAACTCGAACAAATTAAGATGCAGATCGAAGAGATTCGAGCGCAGGCTGAGATGGAAATGGAAGCCTTGCGAAGCGAACTCGAGGATCAGTCGGTGGCGGCGCAGAGCAGTAGCGCGCGCCAGCGGGATGAATTGCAGGAACTGCGCCCCTTTACCTTCCTGACCGAAAGCCGCTATCGCGAGTTGAAATCGCGTTGGGGGCAGGTGTTCCGTGCCGACATGGGTGCGGAAGCCTTCTATGATATTTTGCGTCGTTTAGACCTGGACAAACTGGCCGAAGACCTATGGCATGAGGTGCGTACCTCCAAGAGCAAGCAGAAGCGCAAGAAGGCTACCACGCGCCTCAAAGTGGTTGAGGCATTTCGCCGATCGGGCAACCGTCCCGAGTGGATGATCTTGCAGGTCTTGCCGGTCATCCCGCCTGATTTGCGCCCTATGGTGCAATTGGATGGTGGGCGTTTTGCCACGTCGGATCTCAACGATCTCTATCGGCGAGTTATTAACCGCAATAACCGCCTCAAACGTTTGCTCGAATTGGGTGCGCCAGACGTGATTGTGCGTAATGAGAAACGTATGCTACAGGAGGCGGTGGATTCCCTCATTGATAACTCACAGCGCGGCAAAGCTCTTTCGCGCCGGGGACGCCGCGAACTCAAATCCCTAAGTGATATGCTTAAGGGTAAGAAGGGGCGTTTCCGCCGCAACTTGCTGGGTAAGCGTGTGGACTACTCGGGTCGCTCTGTGATTGTCGTTGGGCCAACCCTGAAACTTTATCAGTGTGGTTTGCCCAAGACCATGGCGCTGGAACTATTCCGCCCCTTTGTCATTGCGCGTCTGGTACAGCATAATTATGCCGCTAATGTCAAAGGCGCGCGCCGTTTAATTGAGCGCAATCGCCCTGAGGTTTGGGAAGTCTTGGAAGAGGTTATTAAGGAGCGCCCGGTATTGCTCAACCGTGCGCCGACTCTGCACCGTTTAGGTATTCAGGCGTTTGAACCGGTATTGATTGAAGGTAGCGCGATTCAACTTCACCCCCTGGTTACCACCGCCTTCAACGCTGACTTCGACGGTGACCAGATGGCTGTTCATGTGCCGCTTTCCGAAAAAGCCGTCTGGGAAGCGCGCAACTTGATGCTGTCTTCCAAGAACCTGCTCAAGCCAGCGGATGGCGAGCCGATCATCAGCCCGTCCAAGGATATGGTGCTCGGGGTTTATTACCTTACCATGGAAGATAATAAATCCCATCGCGGGGATGGACGGATCTTTGCTGATTTGGATGAGGTGGAGTTGGCCTATCACCTCGAGCAGGTTGAAGTTCACACGAAAATCCGTCTACGAGTCAAAACTTGGTACGATGATCAGGGCAATCGCCTATCAGCGCCACGGCAGGCCCTCATTGAAACCACAGTTGGGCGTGCATTGTTCAATCGTATTCTTCCTGAAGAGGTGCAGTTTGTCAATGAAGCGCTAGATAAAGGCGGGGTAAAAGATCTCATCGCCCAAGTCTATGAACTCTGCGGCGAAGAGGTTACCACAGTAGTTGCTGACCGCATTAAGGACATTGGCTTCGAATACGCGATGCGTTCGGGTGCGACGCTGGCGGTAGAGGATATCACCATGCCGCCGGAAAAGCGGGAGATCCTGGCCAAGGCTCACCAGCGTGTGGATGAAGTGCAGCGTGCTTTCCGCCGCGGCTTGCTCACCGAACAGGAACGCAATGAGCGTGAAATTGAAATTTGGCAGCAAACCACCAAAGAGGTGGCCGAGGCGGTGCGCCGCGTAATGGATCCAAACGGCAACCTGGCTATTATGGCTAACAGTGGCGCCACCAAAGGTGGCTTTGGGCCGATCTCGCAGTTAGCTGGTATGCGCGGATTGATGGCGGATCCAGCGGGACGCATTATTCGCTTGCCAATTCAGTCCAACTTCCGCGAAGGTTTGACCGCGTTGGAGTACTTCATCTCCACCCACGGCGCCCGCAAGGGTTTGGCGGATACCGCCTTGCGTACCGCAGATGCGGGTTATCTAACCCGCCGCTTGGTGGATGTAGCCCAGGATATCATTGTCAATGAGGTGGACTGCGGCACCCAGGAAGGTATTTGGATCCGCAAGTCAGATGATGTGGCAGGGCAATCTATGGCGAGCCGCTTATATGGCCGTCTGACCGCAGCACGCGTGGTGCATCCTTTGACCGGTGAAGTATTGGCAGAACGCAATCAGATGTTGGATCATGATTTGATCCGTAAGATTTTGGCCGCTGGTATTGATGAGGTTAAGGTGCGCTCGCCGCTCACCTGTGAGTTGGTGCACGGGGTCTGTGCCCATTGTTACGGTATGGACCTGGGTCGGGGCAAGATGGTCGAGTTGGGCGCGGCGGTAGGAATTGTGGCAGCCCAGTCCATTGGTGAGCCGGGTACGCAGTTGACCCTGCGCACTTTCCACACCGGTGGTGTAGCTGCGGGTGGTGACATCACGACCGGTCTGCCGCGCGTGGAAGAACTTTTTGAGGCTCGCCGCCAGCCCAAGGGTGAAGCGGTCATGGCACGTATTTCTGGTACAGCAAAGATCATTCAATCTGATCGTTACTCTGACCAACGCGTAGTGCGCGTTGAGCACTCTGAAATGGTCAGCGACGAGTACGACGTGCCTGAGGGTTGGGAGATAAACGTCACCGATGAGGGTGAAGTGAAAATCGGTGATTCAATTGCAACCCAGGGTGAGGCGGTAATCACGGCTCAACACAGCGGTCGGGTGCGCTTAGAAGGGCGGCGCGTGATTGTCTCTTACGAACAGAAAGAGGCTGAGGAATATGAAATCCCCAGCACGGCGCGCCTGCTCATTCGTGATGGGGACCATGTTGAGGCGGGCCAACCTTTGACCGAGGGCTCACTTAATCCGCATATGATCCTACGGGTGAAAGGGCGTGAAGCCTGCCAGATGTATCTGCTCTCGGAAATCCAGAAAGTTTACCGTGCGCAAGGGCAGAACATTAATGATAAACACTTTGAAGTGATCATCCGCAAGATGATGGGACGCGTTCAGGTCATCCGGCCGGGAGATTCGCCCTACCTGCCAATGGATTTGGTGGATCGGCTGGAAATCCGCCGCGTCAACGAGCAGTTGATCGCTGAGGGTAAGCAACCCGCTCGCTACGTTGAGGTGCTCTTAGGGATCACCAAAGCCTCATTGAGCACCGATTCGTTCCTCTCAGCGGCCTCCTTCCAGCACACGATCAAAGTATTAGCCGGAGCAGCCATTGCGGGCGCGGTGGACCCGCTTTACGGCTTGAAAGAGAACGTGATCATCGGTAAACTCATCCCGGCTGGCACAGGTTTCCATCCTGATCGCTTTAAGGCGGATGGAATCTTCTCCAAGAGCGTCTCTATGGCCAATATCACCGGCGACTAAGTGGATGCTCGCGCAGAGAGATGAAATAAAAGCAGGTGGTTAAAAAGCCATCTGCTTTTTTCTTGTCATTAAGGGGTCATGAAATTTTGAAGGATGAATAATGGTAAGCGATCTTTCCATCAAAGGTGCCCAGCGTATCGCTGCCGTCGCGCACGTTACCCAGACTGGATTGGGCAGTCCAGGTGAAATGTCGCGAGTTACCGCTACCGCTAACGCTGGTTAAAGTAAAAGTCGCTTGGGGTAATAGTTGGCGTAACAGCGTCGTGTACCAGGCACGGATAGCCTCTCGTCCCTGGATAGTGCGAGCTGCCGTGATATGCACTGCGTCCGGATGGTATAAGGCCACCACGCTGTCTGGATTACCGCTGTTTAAGGCGGTGATGAATTGTTGGGTAATATCGGGTGGAGGGGGTTGAATGTTCCATATATAGGTGGCTATAGTGTTCCATATGGTGGGGAGATCACGACGGCACTCATCCCACGAGAAGAAATTGGCTGCACTTAGATTAAGCGCTCGGGCAGTATCCAGGAATGTAACGATATCAGCGGGAGTTGGTGCCCAGCCGTTAACTTTATAGGCCGGTCCAGTGGGAATGATGGGACGAACCGGGGATAAAGCCTGAAATTCGCTCACACAACGCCGGAGTTGGGCATCTGGGTTATGCGCCTGTTCCCAATAAACCTGAGGCATGTTGTAGTCACAATATTCCAGAAAGGCTTGCCAGGGGAAGGAGCGGTGGTAAGAAGGGAAGCGATAGGAACTGAGGGCAAAGGGAAGATTGGGAAACGTGCTACGTAGGCGGCTCATCAAGGTGCGGGCGGCGGTTTCTCGTCCGGGCTGCTTGAACTCGGCCTCAGCGTCAATCACGTAGCCTTCTAAGCCCAAGGTTTGAATGCGCTGAATCGCGATATTAGCTTCTCCCACTGGGTTGGAACCGTATACATAATGCCACCCCCAGACTCTGATACCTCGGGCACGCAAGGCTTGCAAAACCGGGGGCACCAGATCGGCGCCGGTCGAGGTGTTGATATTATAAGCATATGGCCCGTCGGCAACCTTGATCAAGATATGCGTATAGCCAGAGGATTGAGCGAGGTTTGCAATGGCTTGAGGATCGCCACCTTCACAATCGCGGACTTTCCAGATAAAAAAACCCTTTCCTTGGAGCGTCATGTTACTCCCTCTTCCCTATGTAAATTGAGACTCAAACCTGGGAAGAAGGTTGCAAGTTCCCTGCCAGTCCAATCTCGGGTGCAATACGGCGCATGGCAATGATCACATTTTCCACGTGTTCCCACAGTTCAACCCCGAATTCTTCCGCAGCACGGGCGATTTCCTCACGATTGGCACCCGCTGCAAAAGAGCGCTCTTTCCATTTCTTTTTGACTGAGGCAGCGGTGAGGTCATAAAGCGAACGTGAGGGGCGAACTAAAGCCACGGCAGTGATCAATCCTGTGATTTCGTCGCAGGCGTAGAGGGCTTTTTCCATCAATGTGACACGCGGAACACCAGTGTGATCGGCGTGGCTTAGGATAGCGCGCACAATATCTTCTGGAACACCTCGCGCGCGCAAAATGGGTGCACCGGCTTGGGGATGTTCTTCCAGAGTGGGGTGAATTTCCCAATCAAAGTCATGGAGCAAGCCAGTTATGCCCCATAATTCTGTGTCTTGTCCCAATTTCTCGGCGTAGAAGCGCATTGCCGCTTCAACTGCCAGCATGTGGTGAATGAGATTCTCGTTCTTTACGTATTCGGTAACAATGGCAAGCGCCTCATCGCGATTCATGCTTCTATACCTCCTTGGTGATTTTGAAGGTTCAACGGGTATGCCCCGTGTGGTTCAGGGAATATAGGCTCGGGTTCTCCCAATACTGGCACCGGTCGCCGAATAAGAACATCTATGAGCGCCATAAAGGTAGCCGGGATTTCACGCAAACGCCAGTAACGATAAGCGATCGGATGGTAGGCGCGCTGATCTGCTGGCACCCCCCAGGCATTAACACCGAGTAGGTTGCAAGTGATGAGTGCGCGTGGAAGATGGAATGCCTGAGTCACCAGCACGGCTTGTTGGACACCAAAAATATAGCGGGCACGATAACAGGTGTCGTAAGTACGCCGTCCGGCATAATCCAACACAATGTCGGCATCGGGAACGCCCAACTGAAGGGCGTAATCGCGCATGGCACCCGGTTCGTTATAGTTGATGAAGCGGTTATCTCCGCTCATGAGCAACTTGCTGACCTTACCTTCAAAATATAATTGCGCCGCGGTTGCCACGCGATCACGCAATACGGGGGAAGGGCTGCCATCACGAGACAGGCCAGCACCAAACACGATCGCCACAGGGGCCGTTGGGCTCTCATGGAGGGCAAATGTGCGTGGTTTAGCATAGAGCCAGGCGGTGAGATTGGAAATCCCGAGCAAAAGAATTGCGCCACTGCCAATGACGGTTGAGATGGTGAACAGATTCTTCAAAGTCTTCATGCGGAAAATTCTACCATGAGGGGCAACTTGGTAAGGATCAGGCTTGTTCATCGCCCCAGCAAGGTTTCTAAGTCCGGTGAAAGCGCCGAGAGCACTTCGCGCAGTGGGTCATAAACCGAGTCATCCACCCGCTTGAAAGCCTGCAATGTGTAGCCCTGATTGAGTTGAGAGATCAAGGCATTCAAATCGCTATCATTGATGGCATCCATTAGTGCTGACACAAGCGCCTGGCGCACCGCTTCTGGCACCCGCGGGTGAAAAGAGACATTCAGGTTCGGGATGATGGGCTCAGTCTGCCAGAGAATAACCACCCGCTGTTCTGCGTCTGGCAGGTCTCTTAATACCGTAGATGCCGTACGCGGATCACCAGAAATGGCAAAGGTAGCACCGAAATCGCAGATTCCTTTGATGTAAAGAGCACGAACAACTGCGCTGGGGGTTTGGGCAATAACCGCGGGTAAGGTTTCGATATCAAATTGTTTTAATAGCGCGGCTGGGAGCAAATACCCTGCAATAGACGTGTTTTCAACCCAGCAGGGACGTGTCCCGGCTAATTGAAAAAGTGCAGTTTCGGCCGGGGCGGTGCTGCGATTTGTCATGGGGTCAAAGTAACGAACGAAGTTGCTCTCGGCATTGGCCAAGAACATGCTGCCATAAAAATAAACGCCGAAATGATTGGCCAATAACGCAACTTCGGCGAGGCCTTTGTCATGCGCGTAGATATAAGTTATTGGAGGTAAGAAGGCGGCTTGGATCGCTCCGCTTTCCAGAGATGTCATGAGAGCGGAGTAAGACGCGAAGAGGCGAGCATTTACACTAATTTTCGCTCGCTCGCTCAAAGCCATGCTCAAGCCTTGGGCTGCGGATTGGTTTTCTGGGGCGAGGGGATTTTCGATGACGAAGCCGATAACCAAGGGGTTTTCGGGATGTCCCAGGGGTTGGGGGGTAGGGGTAAGGGTTGGAGTTGGGGTGTGGGTTACAGGGGTAAGCGTGTCGGTGGAAGTGCAGGATGTCTGTATTACTAACCCAAAAAACACCCCTAAAGCGAAGAATAGTTTACGCTTCATCGGTGCTGAGTCCATGATGGATTAGCGTATTTTTCGCGTACCAAGGCCTCGGCACGCTGCATTTCGATAGGGGAAGGGAAACCTTCCCGGAGATCCAAGTCAAACGTTTCGGCGAAGGCGCGGGCAAAAGCCTCGGCCGCCGTTTCCCAGGCCAGTGGATATCCCAATACTCTTTCGGCTGTGGTGGCGTGTTCTAGAAGGCGCTCGGCATCTCTGGCGCGCTGTTGAGGATCATCATAGCGAAGCACGTGTACGATGCGGGTCAGGTCACCATATAATGGGAATGAGCCGTGTTGGAGGACACCTTGCAGGCGGCGTGCCTGAGCACTGCCGATAATCTTCTTGCCATCTACAGTGATCTCGTAATTCGAAGGAACCTCGAAGCACACTGCACCGTTGGCTTCGATTTGTCCATATTCGCGGTCGGCGCGCGCCGGGAGTCCCAAATCATGCAAGGCTTTGACCAGGGCAGCGGCAACGCGGCGGTATGATTCAATTACGCTTCCGCTGACAATCGGGTGATCATGGGGAGCGATGACAGCATAGGTAAGTTCGTCAGTGTGAAGGATGGCTCGTCCCCCGGTGGGGCGACGAACTATGTCCCACCCAAGCGCTTCAAGGGCTTCAATGTCCACATCACTGAAACTTTGCGCATAACCCAGAGAAAGGCAAGGGGGATCCCAGGCGTATAACCGCAGGGTGGGAGGAGATTGCCATTGGACCACGGCTTCCAATATGGCTTCATCCAGAGCCATATTCCAAGCCCCCGGAGCGGGCGAAGAGCAGATGAGTCGCCAGGTTTGCCGCATCGTGACCCAAATTATAAACCAGAAAAGCGGAGAAAACCAAAGTTTAGACAGGCACGGGGGCGGCTTTACCGCTTATGCTATAATGAAGATTGTAAATAGGTTTAATGCGAGTTTTCCTTATAGTTCATCGAGGCAGGGGGTTTAAGAAAAGGCTTGTCAACAATTTTAGGACTGTGGTATATATAGGCTTGCCTCTTTGTGAGACGTATGTCTGTAAGGAACAATGTGGAAAGGAGGTGATGAGGTTCTTAAGTTACGAGTTAAAGTGAATTTGTGCCCCTTTTACCCTGCCGAATCCGTTTGATAGGCATCCAAATTTCCAAAAGCAACAATAAGGAGGAAAGATGAAAGCGAAGTTACTGCCCTTAATCAGCCTGCTGCTTGTGGTGGCCTTTGTGCTGGCCGCATGCCAACCGGCGTCTCCGACGGCTGCTCCCACTCAACCGCCGGCGCAAGAACAACCTACGCAACCGCCGGCTCAGGAACAGCCGACTCAACCACCGGCGGCGGAAGAAGTCACCCTCTCGTTCTGGGAGCAAGAGGGTGACGAGGTGGACGTGTTCATTGACCAGTTGTTGGCAGAGTTCATGGCCGCCAATCCCAACATTAAGGTCGAACGCACCCATTATGAGAATGAGGCACTCCGAGACCAATTCCAGACCGCGGCGTTGGCCAATGCGGCTCCCGAAGTCGTGCGCGTTCCGAACGACTTTGCCGGCCCCTTCAGCAAGCTGGATATTGTAGCCCCGGTGGATCAGCTCTTTGATCAGGCGTTCCTGGATCAGTTCTTCCCTGGCGCGCTTGAGCCCGCCGTGGTTGGTGGAACGCTGTGGGGCGTTCCAGATAACTATGGCAACCATCTGATGTTGCTCTATAATAAGGACCTCATCGCAGAACCTCCTGCGACGTTTGAGGATCTGATTGAAAAAGCTAAGGAGCTGACCAAGGGCGACATTCAGGGCTTCGCTTACAACCTCAATGAACCCTTCTGGGGCGCTGGTTTCTACGGCGCTTTTGGCGGCTGGCCTCTGGATGAGAACGACAAGCCCCAATTCAACAATGAGGCCTTTATCAACTACCTGAAGTTCGTCAAGAGCCTTAAGGATCAGGGCGTTGTTCCACAGGAATGCGATTACAACTGCGCCGATACGCTCTTTAAAGAGGGTAAGGCGGCCATGATCATCAATGGTGACTGGTCGTTGGGCGACTATGTCAAGGCCTTGGGTGATAAACTGGGTGTTGCCCCGGTGCCGCCGATCAACGGCAAGCCCTACACCGAGATGACCAGCGGCAAGTACTTCATGGTTTACAAGGGCGTTTTGGATGATCCGGTTAAGAAGGATGCCGTGGTGAAATTCATCACTTTCATGACCTCGAAAGAGGTTCAGAAGCGGTGGCTCGAGGAATTCAAGCGTCTGCCTTCAAACAAAGAGGTTGCGCAGGATCCGTTGATCACCAGCGATCCGATCCTGGCTGGTTCTATGGCAGCGCTTCAGAATGGTCGTGGTATGCCGGCAGCGCCGGAGATGCGTTGTGCGTGGGATGCCTGGCGTCCGGCGCTCGAAGGTGTGATGGCAGGTACCACGACACCCGAGGACGCCGCTGCCGCGGCTCAGAAATCAGCCGATGAGTGTGTGGCCACGTTACAGTAAGTAGCACTTGAGTTGAGGGGAGCATGAGTTCTCATGCTCCCCTTTTTTACTAGAAGGGGACAGGTGCCATGGAGGAAAAAAACGGATTGCGCCGCTTTTTACCCACCTTTCTCTGGCTCGCTGCAGGGGTGGCTGTTATCTGGGGCTTGGTCCGCCTAATCGCTCCCTATTCGGCTGGGATCACTCTAACGCAAAAGATTATTGTGGCACGATTGACCGAGGTGAGCGGTTTTCTAATCGCTCTTTTGATGGGTCTGGCTGCTATCGAAGTCTTCGTCTATCAGATTTTCTTCCGCGGTCCACGGGATATCGTGACCGCGATTATTGTGCGTGTTTTGCAGAGCGTTTTTGGGCTAACCCTATTGCTGGCGGTTGTGGCCTTTTTTGATCTCACCGATTTAATTCGTCTAGGGGATAGTACGCTTGCCAATTTGATCCGGTTTCCAATAAATCTGCCGGCCAACCTACAAAAGGCGCTCATTAATGCCTCAATTGCGTCAAAATCGTCGGCAGGCTTGTGGAGTATGCTGATTATCGTAGGTGGGGTGGCGATTCTACTGGGGGCAGTGCAAGCCCTTACTCGCCCCCGCCCGACCAAACTTGGCCTGGCGTATCTTCTGGTCACTCCGGCTTTCATCGGTATCTTCTTCCTTATCCTTTACCCATTTGCCTTTGAGGTCAAACTGGCTTTCTCTAACGCGTCGTTGGGCACGCAAGCAACCAAAAACGCATCTTATGGCTTGATCTATGGCTGGCAAAACCTGGTCACCTTGTTTACGGGCAATGTCGCCAAAGAAGCAAAGTTTTTTGAGGTCTTAGGTCGCACTGTGCTCTGGACGGTGATCAATGTCACATTCCACGTCACCGGGGGTATGATTCTGGCTTTGATGCTTAATCGCCCAATGAAGTTGCGCGGTCTATACCGCACCTTGCTGGTCTTCCCCTGGGCGATTCCAACCACCATTGCGGCGATGGCTTTTCGCAATGAGTTTGACTCCCGCTATGGGTTCTTCAATATTATCCTTCGTAACCTGCAAAGTTGGTTTGCCGATGTTACAAGTCAAACCGGTTCGTGGTTGGTGATCGGTGATGCTTTTAACTGGCTGGCACAAAACATCGGCCCGGTTTCCTGGAAACAGGATCCGTTCTGGGCGTTTGTGTCTGTGCTCATTGTCAACATCTGGTTGGGTATTCCGTTCATGATGGTCATCATTCTCGGCGGCTTGCAGAGCATTTCACATGAATACTACGAAGCCGCCGAAATTGATGGTGCCAGCCCCTGGCAATCCTTTTGGAATATTACCATCCCCTTGCTCCGCCCCGTGCTCACTCCGGCGATCATTTTAGGGGTGGTGTGGACGTTCAACAAATTTGATGTCATCTATCTGGTGACGCAGGGGGGGCCACAGGAGAAAACCGATATTTTGGTTTCATCCATGTATAAGGCGGCTTTTCAATTCTACCGCTATGGTTTCACTGCCATGTTTGCCCTAGTGATCTTCCTGATTTTGTTTGTCTTCACCCTGGTGTTCCTCAGAGTTAGTGGTGGGTTAAAGTCAGCAACCGATTAAAAGGAGAGATGAGCCATGAAAAATGTGAGCCTGGCATTAAGACGTTTTTACCGCTGGTTCTTCTTCCGTGCCCGTGGGGATAGCCCCTTCAAACGCTTGCTTATTCACCTAGGGTTGATTGTGGCTTGTATTATTGCCGTCTATCCCGTCTTGCGGGTGGTCACCATTTCTCTCCGTCCAAATGATACGTTGCTGACCACGAGCCTGCGCATCATTCCCGAAAATGCGACCCTAGATAATTACAAAGAGGTGCTGTTTGGCGCCCCGGAGAAAAATCGCAAATCCGATTTCTTCCTCTGGTTATGGAATTCCCTTTCGATTGTCATGGTAACCTCGATTGCCAGTGTGGTTTTAGCCGCCACCAGCGCCTATGCGTTTTCCCGCTTTCGCTTTCCGGGCCGCAATGCAGGGTTGGTTTTCCTGTTTACAACCCAAATGATCCCGGCGGGGATGTTGCTCTTGCCACTCTTCATTATGTTGGCCAAATTACAAATGATCAACACCTCACTGGGCTTGATCATTGCCTATTCCGTTAGTTCTGTGCCGCTGACCATTTGGACTTTGAAGGGTTATTACGATACCATCCCGGTGGACCTTGAAGAGGCGGCGTTGATTGATGGTGCCTCACGCTTGCGCACCTTTACCCAAATAATTTTGCCACTTTCCAGTCCGGCCTTGGCAATAGCGTTCCTCTTCAGTTTTATGGGTGGCTGGAGTGAGTACCTGGTAGCGCGGGTGGTATTGCAGAAGAACGAAATGTACACCTGGCCGTTAGGTATCTTTACTTATGCCCAGCAGTTTACTGTCGCCTGGGGTAAATTTGCAGCGGCTTCGGTATTAATTGCCATTCCGGTGATGGCGCTGTTCTTGTATTCTTCAAAATGGCTGATTTCAGGTCTAACTCTAGGAAGTGTCAAGGGATAGAACCATGCGTCAACTACTGCGATTCCTGCCATTGACAAACGCACTATTAATTCTTGTTCTACTCATTACAGCGTGCACGGCAATAACACCGACGCCAACTCTTTCCGCGCCTACGGCAACCCCAGTAGCCACAGAGACACAACCCCCTCAGGAAGAGGTTCTTTATCTTAACCTTATTTGGCATCAGCATCAGCCGCTCTATTACAAAGACGCGAATGAGGTTTATACCCGTCCCTGGGTAAGGGTGCATGCCACTAAAGACTATTACGACATGGCAGCAACCGTTGCTCAGTATCCAAATGTCCATGTTACCTTTAACCTGACACCGGTGTTGCTGCGTCAGTTGGACGACTTTGTCCAAAACGGGGCCAAGGATAAATATTGGGTACTGGCAGAAAAACCGGCTAGCGATCTTACAACGGATGAGAAAGAGTTTATCCTACGCCGTTTTTTCGATGTCAATTGGGATAACATCATCAGTCGCTATCCCGGTTACAAGGCTTTACTGGATAAACGCGGCGGTACGGATGACAAGGCAATTGCAAACGCCCTGGAGACTTTTAACGAACAGGATTTTCGCGACCTACAGATTTGGTTCAATCTGGCCTGGATTGATCCTGATGAATTGGCCAAAGAACCCCTGAAGTCGCTGGTTGCGAAAGATCACGGTTTCTCAGAGGCAGATAAAGGGGTACTCTTTAACGAGATTCGCCGCATCATGGCGCAGGTGGTACCGATCCATAAAGATCTCCAGGAGAAAGGGCAAATCGAAGTCATCACCACCCCCTACGCCCACCCGATTCTGCCCTTGTTGTATGATACCAATTTGGCAGCGGTAGGTAACCCGGGAGCCGAACTGCCGACTCGTTTTTCCTACCCCAACGATGCCATTGCGCATTTACAACGTAGCATTCAGATATACCAGGACCACTTTGGGGTCGCTCCGAAGGGACTTTGGCCGGGTGAGGGGGCGGTGGCGCAGGAGATCGTGCCGTTGGTGGCAAAGGCCGGTTATCAATGGATGGCAACCGGCGAGCCGGTCCTGGCCCAATCTCTGGGCATTGGCTCGTTCACCCGCGATGCAAAGGAAACCGTCCAAGAAGCCGACCTTCTTTATCGGCCCTATTATGTTCAGGATAAAGATGGCCATAAAGTTGCTGTTTTCTTCCGCGATTGGACCCTCTCCGACAAAATTGGTTTCACTTATTCCGGAATGCCGGGTGAAGCCGCGGCAAAAGATTTGATGCAACGCTTGGAGAACATTCGCCAGCGCCTGAAGGAGGAAGGTGCCCAGGGTCCTCATATTGTAAGCATTATCCTGGATGGCGAGAACGCCTGGGAATATTACAAGAACGATGGCAAAGAGTTCTTGAATGCGTTTTATCAGCTGCTCTCCGAGAGTACTACGATCAAGACGATCACTCCCACCGAATACCTCAAGCGCTTCCCCGAACAGCGCACCTTGGATAATCTTTTCCCCGGAGCCTGGTTTAGCCCCAATTACGATACCTGGATTGGTGAACCGGAAGAAACACAGGCGTGGGAATACCTGCGACAGACACGTGAACTGCTTGCCAAATACGATCTGACCCGCACTCGCAAGACTTCTCCAGAGGCCATTGCAAAGGCTCAGGATTATATGTACCTGGCGGAGGGTTCGGATTGGTTCTGGTGGTATGGGAGCGATCAGGACTCCGGACAAGATAAGTATTTTGACGAAGGCTTCCGGGCACTATTACGTGGGGTTTATGAAGCGCTGGGTGAACCTGTTCCGGCATTTGTTAGTGTACCTATCATCCAGGCGAAGCCGGTAGCCGCAAGCCGTCCGATGAACGGAACGGCGACCCCTACCATTGATGGGGTGGCTGGCGCCGAGGAGTGGGCAAATGCAGCCGCGTATACGGTAGAAGAGGGCAAACCATTGACCGGTTTCGAAATCGCCCTGGATGGCAAAACTCTTTACCTGAAGGCCGTTGCTGCGGCGGGTGAAAAATTGCCTGCACGTTTGGGTATTTACCTCACGGTGCCTCGCGTTGCCAACCCCTATCCCTTTACTCAGACGGTGGAGGGTGAATCTCCAGTCTTGTTAGGCATTGCGGCAACCCATGCCTTTGTTTGGGAAGGTGGCCGAGATTTGGCTTTCTATACCGCCTCGGCTAAAGGGTGGCAGTCCGCTGAGCAAGGGGGAACCGCAGCCGCCAAGGGCGGGGTCCTTGAGGTTGCCATTCCTTTGACTGCTTTGGGCGCAGTGGAAGCGGGTGATGACCTGCGCTTAGTCGTGGTGGCTCAACCAGAGGGTCAGGTCTTACCCGTGGGTGGACCGGCGCAGGTTGTGCTCCCCGATTTGGGCCTTTCCACGGTGATCTTGGATCTCGAAGATCCGGAAGGCGATGATCACGGTCCAGGAACTTACACCTACCCCACCGATGGCGTCTTCCAGGAGAAGGCCTTTGATCTAAAAGCTTTCCGCGTTTCCTATGACGAGAACAATATCATTTTCCGCTTCACTTTCTATGGCCCAATCCCTAATCCGTGGGGGTCGCCGAATAATTTGGCGATCCAGACGCTGGATGTTTATGTGGATAAGGATCCGGGGGCGGGAACTGGAGCGCGGTTGCTCTTGCCGGGGCGAAATGCGGCTTTGAAGTCCGGCAATGGATGGGAGATTGCCATCTGGGCTGAAGGGTGGACACCACAAATTCTTGCCCCTGATCCTGCGTCCTTGACCCCGAAACAGGTCACTGGGGTAGATTTCAAAATCCTGGTTGATCCTGCTGCTCGGACGGTCACATTGCGCGTTCCGCGGCAGGTGTTTGGTGAGGGCGATCCCCGCACCTGGGGGTATGTGGCTGTGGTGTTGGGTCAGGAGGGCTTCCCGGCAACGGGAGTCTGGCGGGTGCGGGATGTTGAACCCCAGGCAGCACAGTGGCGTTTTGGGGGTGGCCCGGCAGATACCAATCACACGCGGATTATAGACTTGGCCTGGCCAGTTAATCGTACCCCAACTCAAGAGGACATGCTGGGCACCTATCCTTCGTCAACTAAGCCAGTGGATCAACTTACTCCGGATGATTTCGCCCAGTTGGAACTCTTGCGTACCCCTTGAGATTGATTTGACTACCACTCGGACCTGGCCTGCCCGGCACTTGCAGGAGTGTTAGGTGCAGGCCAGTCTCTCTTGCTTAGAGGGGTGTATACTTGATTTACCCGTTATCTTGACCTGATAGCCGAGGTACATGATGACAGAAACACTTCACATCAGCCAGGTTTTGCAACCTCGCGAAACAGTTGAAATCCACTTGCCGGATGGGCGTGTATTTAGTGGTCCACGCCACACACCTGTGGGAGAGTTCCTTAGAGCATTGCCGGAGTGGGATAATCCTCCTATTGTAGGGGCTGTGGTTAATGGCGAATTGCGTGAACTGACTTATCCCATCAGCATGGATGCACGTGTGCGACCGGTTACCATGGCAGATGCGGACGGCGCGCGCATTTACCGCCGTTCGATCACTTTTTTGCTCGAGGCGGCTTTTGAGGACCTCTTTCCACAGGCGATATTAACCGTGGACCACTCGGTGGCTTTTGGCGGTTACTACTGCCGGGTGAGCGGCAGACCACCCCTGAGTGCAGATGAGGTCCGGGCGCTTGAATCTCATATGCGCCACTTGGTGGAGCAGGATTTACCTTTTGAGCGGCAAGTGGTTCCCTTATCTGAAGCCATGACTTACTTTGAGCAAAAGGGTTATCCGGATAAACTACGGTTGCTTAAGTACCGCCAGAAAGATACCTTGGTGCTCTATCGTCTAGGAGAGCATCGTGATTATCACCACGGCTATATGGTGCCCTCGACCGGTTACTTGCGTTGGTTTGCGCTTACGCCACAAGAGGAAGGATTCGTTCTGCGATTTCCACGTCGCCATGCTCCAACAACCCTTTCCCCCATGCCAGCCTATCCCAAACTTCTACATGCCTTTCGCCAATACGGGGACTGGCTAGCCCGCCTGGGTATAGAAAGCGTGGGTGCTCTTAATGATGCCATTCATGCCGGGCGCATTCGAGAGGTGATTCTGGTCTCCGAGGCACTTCACGAGCAGCGTATTGCCGAGATTGCGCGACAAATTGCCAAACGGGCTGAACAAGCGCGCATTATTTTGATCGCCGGTCCTTCTTCTTCGGGAAAGACCACCTTTGCCAAACGCCTGGCGGTGCAATTGTTGGCCTACGGGCTTTCGCCGTTCCCGCTGGAGTTAGATAACTTTTTTGTCGAACGAGAACGCTCACCGCGTGATGAAAACGGGAATTACGATTTTGAAGCCCTCGAGGCGCTGGATATTGTGCGTCTTGAGGAGTGTTTGGAGGGATTGATCGCGGGAAAGGTGGTGCAATTGCCGCGGTTTAATTTCAAGTTGGGGCGTCCTGAACCCGGAGATGTGGTGCAACTACGTCCCGATCAATTGATCATTTTAGAGGGCATTCACGGGCTGAATCCACGCCTCTTGCCCGATTTTCCCCAAGAACGGGCATACCGAATTTATGTTTCGTGCCTTACCCAACTTAATCTGGATCGGTATAATCGTATCTCCACCACCGACACGCGCTTGATCCGCCGCATTGTGCGCGATGCCCGTGAGCGCGGGTATTCGGCAACCGAGACAATCGCTCGTTGGGAGTCTGTGCGCCGTGGGGAAAAGCGCTACATCTTTCCCTATCAGGAAAATGCAGATGAAATGTTCAACTCAGCCCTGGTTTACGAACTCTCGGCGCTGAAACCGTTGGTCGAGCCGCTTTTACGCCAAGTACCTTATGGGAGTCTCGAGCACATCGAGGCGAAACGATTGTTGAGTTTTATGGAGTGGTTTCTCCCAATTGAGAGCGATCTTATTCCGGATAACTCGATCTTGCGGGAATTTATTGGTGGTTCGATTCTCAGCGATTTTAAGTTATGGGAGCATGGGCTCGAGGGTTCACCCAATGGTCTTTCCCCCCTTTTTTCCATGCGATAAACACCAATTTAAGCAGGATATACAACACCTTACCCGCTTGAAATGGCGAGTAAGGTGTTGTGGGCGGAAGGATCAGGGTTATTTCAAGTGGGCTTTAATGACCTGGCTCAGGCGGCGAATGCCCTCTTCAATAACCTCAGGCTTGGAATACGAGAAGTTTAGGCGCATGGTGTTCTCGCCCCCGCCACAAGGGTGGAAAGGTTCACCGGGTACATATGCAACCTTGTTTTCGACTGCCTCGGTAAAGAGTTCGGTGGTGTTCATCCCTTCCGGTAGGGTCACCCAGAGGAAGAGCCCGCCCTGTGGCCGAGTCCAGCGGACGCCTTCAGGCATATATTTTTCGAGCGCTGCCAGCATGGCATCACGGCGCTCGCGATAAACTTCGCGGATCTTGAGCACATGGCGATCTAAAAATCCGCCATGGCCAACTTCATAAGCCACAACCTGATTGAACGTTGCAGTGTGTAAATCTGCGCCCTGCTTAGCCAACACCAGTTTGCGAATCACCTCGGTCGGGCCAATAACCCAGCCCAGGCGCAAACCTGGGGCGAGGATTTTGGAGAACGTGCTCAGGTAGATCACGTTCCCGCTGTAGTATCCATTCCGGTCGTTTTGGGCGTGGATCTTGGCATCCATGACCACGACCGAGGGCAGGTGCTCGCCCTCATAGCGCAATTGACCATATGGATCATCCTCGATGATGGGCACACCGTAACGCGAGGCGAGTTCCACCAGTTGACGCCGGCGCTGGGTGGACATGGTGACGCCCATAGGATTCTGAAAATTGGGCAGGACGTAAATGAATTTAGGACCAGCGCGCAGAGCATCTTCAAGTTCTTCGGTGACCATCCCCTCGTCATCTGTGCGCACGGTGATGTACTCAGCGCCATATGCATTCCAGGCTTGTAGAGCCCCCAAGTAGGTAGGGGATTCAACCAGGATGCGGTCACCCCGATTGATAAATACCTTTCCGATCAGGTCAAGTGCCTGCTGTGAACCAGCCGTGATGAGGATGTTATCGGCAGAGACGCGAATGCCGTAGCGCGAGGTATGACGGGCAATCATTTCTCGTAGGGGAAGATAACCCTCGGTCGAGCCATACTGGAGCGCCATACCGCCGTTTTCGCGTAGGACCCGCAAACACGCTGCTGTGAACTCTTCGATCGGAAATACTTCAGGAGCAGGCAATCCCCCGGCAAAGGAAATGACATCGGGTTGCTCAGTCAGTTTGAGTAATTCACGAATGGCCGAGCCCTTCATCCGCTGTGTGCGCTGCGCATAGCGGTGATCCCAAAGTGTTTGCATGCTCGTTCTCCTGGTTGAATTCTCCAAGGAAAATTCGGGAATGTTAGCGGCGGAGGCGAACTCTTCGGGTTTGACCATGAACGGGTCGAACGGCATAGGAAAACCTCCTGGTCACATAAACGATATGGTTTTGAAATGGAAGAGACAAGACAAGCCAGCATCTGTACTGCCTTCTGAAAAGCACCAGGTGTGCGGTGGAGTTATGCCCGCACACCTGGTGCTCTTACCTACCTAGGGAAGCGGCTAAGGACCACTGCCGGCGTGGGTAGCAACAAACGATCCCCGGTCTTTAGTTCAGCTGGGCTTTTACCCAGGCTCTGTGGTTTGCCCTGGAAGATGTAAAGCGGGGTGCCTTCCTCAGCATATTTGAGATCCACCCAGGCTTGCCCGGTTAGGAAACCTTCGGAGTCAATGGCACAACTGGTCACAAAGCCAATCGTTCGTCCTTTGCGGTCCAAGACCGGATCGCCCAGATGTGCCATGCGCACGCCTTTCTCAGTGAAGCGGAAACGCACCACCACGGTCTGGCGTTGTTTTTCACGAGCGAGGAATGCTTCGCGCCCGATGAACCAAGGTTTGTAGGTTTTGACAAACGAGCCAAACCCAGCTTCACCTACGCCTAGGTTGAAGGGCCCTGCTAGTTCATGCCCATAAAGGGGCAAGCCGGCTTCGGTGCGGAGCGAATCGCGCGCTCCCAACCCACATGGCTTCAAACCCATGGGTTCGCCAACTTTGAGCAGGGCGTTCCACAGATCAACCGCCCGCTCCGGATGGACGAAGAGTTCAAAGGCCATTTTTTCGCCAGTGTAGCCCGTGCGCGAGACCACAAGATCAAAGCCGCCAATTGTGGCTTTGCACAGTTCAGTGCGTTTGAGGGCGAGAACGCGCTTGCGGGTTTCTCCGTCGCAACCTAAAGCCAACAAAATATCGCGGGACTTTGGGCCTTGTAGTGCTATGTCCACGCGCATGTCTGGCCCTTCTTTGGGATCACGCAGATTGCGTAGGATTACCCGGCGGCCAAAGGCGCGCGCCCAGGGACGTTGAGAGTCGATACGCACCTTCCCATCCCGCACGGCATTGAGCCAAGCCCAGTCCTTATCATCATTGGCGGCATTGACGACGATAAGGTATTTATCCTGATCGCGCCGATAGACGATGGTGTCATCAATAACATTGGCGTCAGGGTCAAGAAAATGGGTGTAGCAAGATTCGCCGACAGCCAAAGCACTAATATCATTGCCACAGACGCTATCCAGGAAGACCCCCGCATCGGGTCCCTCAGCCTGATAAACGCCCATGTGCGCCACATCGAAAAGCCCGGCTGCCTGACGTGTGGCGAGGTGTTCTTCAGTGACCGAGGTATACCAGACCGGCATCTCCCATCCGGCGAAGGGGATCATCTTGGCACCCATTTGGCGGTGGGTCTCAAAGAGCGGCGTGCGGCGTAATTGTTCGGGTTCGCGCTCTTCCCAGGTAAAAGCGGGGAGAGGTTCAAGGCCGGTGGTCGAGCCAATCCCGATGTAGTAGGGTTTAAGATGGGACTCAGGGACACCGGTGGCCTGAGTGACCGGTTGTGCCTCGCTCTCACTAACGATAATTGGTCCCGGTAGGCGGCACAGTGGATCGGGATCGAAGGCGACATACCCATCAGAAAGATCCCGCAACCAGGTGGCTGCTAATGTGGCTTTATCCTCGGGCACCGAAAGGCGGAAGTACCAGGGTGTTACACAGGTGATCACGCCTTCAACATCGCCTTTGGGGGTATGCAAACGTGTGGCTTGGCTTTCACCCGGTTGTAGCAGTTCCACATCGCTAGCAAAGACGAAGTTGGCAAACGTGCGCAAACGCTCACCCTGCAAGTCGTAGCTAACCCATCCCTTTTGGGCTTTGGGTTTATCATCCAGGTAGTAGAAGTGAGGATAACCATGCCGTGTGGGCTCGTAATCAATTCCGGCTTGTTCGGCCAGGGTACGTGCGCGGAGTTTAGCGTTTTCTAGGACTTCGAAATTGACTTTAGCGCGTTGAGCGAGTCCTTTGCGGGTCTCAACGCTGTATGGGGTGATCGCGAGAAGGACATCCGCAATGATGTCGGCGATTTGATGCATTTCGGCTTCCTTTAAACCGCGCTGAGTCACCCACGGGGTGCCGTAGCGGATTCCCGACGCATTAAGGGCGGCTTTATCACCAGGAATGGTGTTGCGGTTGAGGACAATGCCGGCGATATCGAGGATGCGTGCCGCCATATCACCGGAGAGAGGTGTACCATCGGGCCCAGTGATGGTCTTGCAATCCACATTCCCCAAGTGGGTATTGCTACCACCATAGGCAATGCGCAGACCACGCTGTGCTAAACGATCGGTCAGGGCGGCGCAATTCTTGACAATTTGTGCTTGCAATTGCTTAAAGGTCTCTGTACGTGCCAGTTTGAAAGCCACGGCCATGCCAGCGATAGCGTGTAAGTGAGGTCCGCCTTGCTCGCCGGGGAAGACAGCGCGGTCGAGTTTCTTGGCTAAATTGGCATCTGTAGTCAGGATGCAAGCACCACGTGGCCCCATTAGACTCTTATGCGTGGTGAAGGTAATCACATGAGCATGTCCCACGGGTGAAGGTAATACGCCCGCGGCCACCATTCCGGCGATGTGAGCGATATCGGCTAGGAGGACGGCCCCCACACGGTCAGCGATGGCGCGGAAGCGCGCCCAATCAGGCACCCAGGGGTAAGAGGAATAACCGGCGATAATGATCTTGGGCTTATGCTCTAGGGCTAAAGCCTCAACTTCGTCATAATCAATCTGTTCGGTCTGGGGGTTAACCCCGTAGGCAATAACGTTGAACCACTTTCCCGAGCGGTTGACAGGTGAGCCATGTGACAAGTGCCCACCATGGAGCAGGTTCATGGCCAAAATGGTATCGCCGGGGTTGAGTAACGCAGTATAAACGGCATTGTTAGCTGGCGCACCGGAAAGTGGCTGCACGTTAGCATAAATCTGGTCGGGTGAGATGCCGTTAGTGGCAAAAAGTTCGGCCAAGCGGCGACGGGCCAAGGCTTCTAAAATATCGGCGTATTCGACCCCCTTGTAGTAACGAGGATCGGAATAGCGCCGGTAATAAGTCAGGCGGGCATTATAGTCCAGGATCTCCGCTTCACTCATCCAGCGAGTTTCTTCATCGGGGTAACCTTCGGCATAAAGGTTCTGAAAGATGGAGCCCAAGGCTTCACGAACGGCAAGAGGGGCAGTACTTTCGCTGGGGATGAGGATTAGTTTACGGTACTGGCGTTCAGCCTCGATTTGAATCAATTCATGCAGATCGGGATCAATGTCTGCCAGTGAACCGCGAATCAGATAATCATTCATTGTCGGCTCCTTAGGACGAGAGTTGGGGATGGATGCCGGGTTGTAATAGCCCAATCCAATTG
Source organism: Thermanaerothrix sp. (assembly GCF_056331585.1). Classification (NCBI taxonomy): domain Bacteria; kingdom Bacillati; phylum Chloroflexota; class Anaerolineae; order Anaerolineales; family Anaerolineaceae; genus Thermanaerothrix; species Thermanaerothrix sp. The sequence goes on along the minus strand of NZ_JBWGPQ010000002.1, from coordinate 48,700 downwards.
TAGCCCTGCCAAAAGGGTGGGTCAAGTGTCATCCTTCCCTAGCCGGGTGATGTAAGTTGTAACCATTATGTCCGAAATGTTTACAAAGTTGCAATCAAAGGCTCGATCCAGTTTAGGATAAAGGCAATGACCTCATCTTTTTCTGGTTCATTGTGTAGTTCATGGTAAAACCCCTCCCAGGTCTTATAGATGATGTTACCGCTGATTTGGTGGGCAAATTGATCAGTGGCATGGGGATCAACCAATCGGTCAGCGGTACCCTGCATGACCAGCAAGGGTAAGGGGAATTTGCCTTTAAAATTGAGTAGCCACTCCCCGGCTGAAATTAGGCCAACCCCTAATCGCAAAGAAATATAGGGATGAACCAGAGGATCGCGACGGTAGGCTTCAACGACCTTTGGGTCTCGTGAGAGTCCGCTAAGATCCAATCCGTTGTTGATCCGAAGCACTGGTAGGATTTGCTGTAGCGCTTTTCCTAATCCAAGTGGAATAGGGGAGGGTTGGGCTGGTCGCAACCCAGGGCTACAAGCAATGACACCCGTGGCAGACGGATTACGTCGTAACACGTAATAAAGCACCAAGTTACCCCCCATGCTATGCCCATAGAGAAACCAGGGTACTTTGGGATAACGTTGGCGCAAATCCCGATTGAACCAATCAAAGAGGTCTAGAAAATCGTCATAAGCACGGATGTGTCCCCGTGGCCCGGCAGAACGCCCATGCCCGGGTAAATCGGGGGCGAAGACGAGAAAACCACGTTGATTGAAGGCATCGGCAACGTGTTGATAGCGCCCACTGTGCTCTCCCAAACCGTGAATGAGTAAGACGACAGCCCGCGGGGGAGATTCGGGCTGCCACTCGCGCGCAAAAACTTGGTAACCTTGTGGGGAGGTGAGATTGAGTTCTTGGAGCAACATTAGACCGAGCCTCCATGGTGAATTTTCATTTTACGTTTTAGCCGAGATAGGATGAAAAGGCAAGTCAGTCGCTGCTTGGATTTTCGGATCAGCAGAATGACACAGAGCTGCAATGGTAAAATTACCTTAGGATGACCATGCAACCCTTCAGATTATCTGGGGTTAACTATTTCGAGTTATCCTCCTCAGAGCGGAGGAGGTAGCGTTGAGCGGACTCAACGAGGCTGACGAGAAGGACATCATTCTACGCGCCGCTCAAGGTGATCAGGAGGCTTTTAGTGTGCTCTATGAGCGGTATGTCCGGCGGATTTACAGTTATATTTACTACCGCACGGGTAATGTTCATGATGCTGAGGATTTGACCGAACGAGTTTTTCACCGCGCCTTACACCACATCCGCAATTTCCGTTACCAGGGGTTGCCTTTTTCGGCTTGGTTGTATCGAATCGCCCATAACCTTGTGGCCAATTGGCATCGTGATAACCAGCGGCGTCAGGAAGTTCCGATCGAAGGCCATTTGCATCTGGCCATGCCTGGTGAACATCCTGAAAGTCATCTAGAGCGCAATCAGGAGATCGAGCGTCTAATCCAGGCGATCCAGAAACTATCACCCGAGCGTCAGAACTTGATTGTTTTGAAATTTGTGGAACAACTTTCGAATGAAGAGATTGGAAAAATCATGGGACGGAGTGAAGGGGCGATTAAGAGTTTATATCATCGCACCTTGCTTGCTCTGAGAAATGAATTGGATTTGAACCTAGAAGAGGAGAAAGACCAATGACTCTACAAATCGTGACCGATGGATCTGCTGATATTCCTGAGGATTGGCAACGAGACTATCAAATTCATGTGATCCCGCTAAGCGTACGCTTTGGCGAGGAGTCCTATTCGCAGCGCGACTTGACGTTCAAGGACTTCTATGCCTTGGTGCGTCAAAAACGTCTTTTGCCTAAAACGTCGCTACCTTCACCTCAACAAATTGTGGAGTTTTACCGCCGCATTGCCAGCAAGGGAGATTCGGTGCTTTCTATTCATCTTTCCAGTAAACTCTCAGGGACGTTTGCAGCGGTCCAGATGGCAGCCCGGGAGTTGGCAGGTGAACTCAATATTCATCCTTTCGATTCAGGGGCGGGTTCGGCGGCTTTGGGTTTTATGTGCCGCGAAGCGCGTGTGCTTTCCTGGCGGGGATGGGATATCGAGCGCATTTTGCAGCGACTAACCCAGATTCGTGACCAATTAATGGTGCTTTTCACCCTGGAGAACCTCGAATTTGCTCAGATGAGTGGGCGGATTAACGCATTACAGGGAGCGGTTTCGTCGCTGCTCAAGATCAATCCCATCATCAAATTGCGCGAAGGACTGCTCTACGCTGCAGACAAGGTCCGTGGAAGGCAGCGAGCATTAGAACGAATCGTAGAGGACCTCAAACAGCAGATGCAAGAGCGGAAGATCAATCTCGCGGTTGTCCACGCGGCGGCGCCGGAGGTAGCGCAAGAACTCGTGACGAAAATTAAGGCGCTTTTGAATTGCCAGGATGTGATCGTAACGGATCTCTCGGTTCCGGTGGCTGCTCACCTGGGACCCGGCACCATTGGCATTGTGGCGTATCCTGTCACGGACGAGGAGGGGTAGTCCTTTGATCTCTGAATCCATGAATGATGAGGTCCTGCGTCGCATCGAGGAACGCTTACGATCCCACCTGCAACCGGTTGAGCCTGACCCCCAATTTGCGGTTCGGCTTCAGCGACGGTTAAGCCAGGTACCGCGGGTGACCCTAGAGCGTTCCATAGGGCTTATGTGGGCGCTTTTTAGCCTTGGCGTTGGTGTCTTTTTGGGGGCTTTAGTGCTATGGTTGCTGCGGCGCTCGCCCCGGACTGTGGAATAGCAATTCTTTTTTGCTCTCGGGTTATGGGCGGGTCTTAAAACGCTCCAAATGGGCGATTAACGTGTCCCGATCAGGTTCTACTAGCACGCTTCCATCAGGAAAAATGATGGTGGGTACACTGCGATAGCCCTCATTAAGGGTTTCTACAAGTTGGCGTGCCTCTATATCCCGATCAATATCTATCCATTGATAAACAAGCCCACTTTCATCCAGAGCCTGGTGGGCTTGGCGTGATCCATAACACCAAGTTGTACCATAAAGCACGATGGTTGAAGGGGGATGCTCAATCTGTTTAATTTTCATTAGCAGCCTCCGCGGACTTAAGGCGTTCAAGTTCTTCAACAAGCCAACGTGCTTCTGCTAGAAGGTCAACATCTACAGGCAGGCGAAACTCGGGGGTTACCCGCATCAGAAAATGCTCGGCAATGTTACGAAGCGCTTGGGGTAGAGACTCGGTCTCTTGTAATCGTTGAAGCAAGGGAATGATCGAAGGGGTGTAAGGTGTGTCTTCACCCCAAAAAGCACGCAATGCGATACCCACCGCACGACGGGCACACACGCGAGCCTGTGCTTCGTTTCCGGCACTTCGGGCTCTTTCACCCTGCTCAAGTTCCCGAACAATTGCGGCTTTAACTTCAGGCCCAAAACTCATAGAGAAATTTTAACCTAATTCTTATCCTTCGGGTATTGACAAGAGAATGGGCTTGGAATATTGTTAAGCCAACTAAATAAATAAGGATGCTAAAGCAATGGACGAGCGTGAGGAATTGACTTGGCGTTTACGAGAATGGATGGATACATTTATGGTAAACAGCATGCACGAACTGTTTCGTTATGTGCGGGGGACAGGGCTTTCAATACCTCAGTTCAATGTTTTGATGGCTCTTTATTATAAGGAAAGCTGCGCTGTTTCGGAGTTGAGCGAACGAATGGATATCACGCTGGCGGCCGCCAGCCAACTGGTGGACAAGTTGGTTCAAAGTGGGCTACTGGTCAGGGTTGAAGACCCCCGGGATCGGCGATCTAAACGCCTAAGCCTCACGCCTAAGGGGCGCAGTCTGGTCGAAGCAGGGAATGCCCACCGCTTGCGTTGGATGGATGAGGTGACTAAGCGCTTGCAATCAGATGAAGTTAGACCGATTTGCCAAGCGGTTATGCGTTTATCTCAAATTGCGCGTGAATTAAGAGTTCCAGAAACTACTTCTACGCTCAGCAAGGTGAACAACCATGGTCAACAATGAGATTGGTCATCGTCGCCCTGAAAAATTATCAAGTGCAACGGGTGAACTTAAACCTACGGGTGGGGTAATGCGCCGCGCATTACGTTATCTGAGTCGTTACCGCGCCCAAGCGTTGTTACCCTATGTGTTCTTGACCCTTGCCACACTGGCACAATTGGCAGTACCGCGCATGGTACGAAATATGATTGATGCGGTAACTCGTGGGGCTATTGCCGATCAGGTGCTTAAGGCGCTTGAACGCATTCCGGCAACGTTTATCAACCAAGCGCTGCCGCGTATCCTGGACGTGTTGAATTACCCCACGACCTGGGATTTGCAACAATTACGTGACCACTTAAGTCAGGATGTGAGCAATGCGCCTGGTGGTTTGATACGTGCCGCGATTGCGATTTTGGCTTTTGCGGTGGTGCGCGGTTTGTTTGCTTTTTTGCAATCTTACTGGGCGGAACGGAATTCCCAGGCGGTGGCCTTTGATTTACGCAACGAACTCTATGCCAAAATCCAGCGCCTCTCATTCTCCTACCACGACCGACAGCAAACTGGTCAGTTGATGGTGCGAGCTACCGATGATGTCGAAAAATTACGCTTGTTCCTTGGGCAAGGGCTATTGCAATTGGTGGGCGCAACTGTCCTGTTGACAGGCACGCTGATTTTACTGTTCTCAACCAATCCCGGCCTGGCCCTAACGACGCTGTGGATCTTACCGGTGGCGCTAGTTCTGTTTGCCATTTTCAGTCGCATCAGTCGTCCGATGTTTACCCGGGTGCAACAGCGCCTTTCGGAATTAAACACGATTTTGCAAGAGAATCTGGCCGGGATCAAGGTGATCAAGGCCTTTGTACGTGAGCGTGAGGAACAAGCCAAGTTTCGTTCGGCGGCGGATCGGCTCATGAATCAGCAAATAGCCATTGCTCGACTGTTTACATTTCTCTTCCCCTTTGCTTTTCTGATCGCTAATTTGGGGCAAGCCACCATCTTATATGCTGGAGGACAGCGCATCATCCAGGGGTTGCTCACGTTGGGGGAATGGCAGGAGTTCAGTCTGTATCTGGTATTTCTTTTCCTCCCCATTGCTCAATTTGGTTTCATCATCAACCAATTCAGTCAAGCATCGGCCTCGGCAGTGCGCATTTTCGAAATTCTTGATGCTCAGTCTGATGTCGTGGAGAAGCCCAATGCTATGGTCCTTCCGCCAATTCAAGGGCATGTGAAATTTGAAAACGTTTCATTCCATTACTTTGGTAGCGGTGAACCGGTCTTGAAAAATGTTTCCTTTGAGGTTCAGCCGGGGCAAACGGTGGCCCTTTTGGGTGCAACGGGTTCGGGCAAGACCACGATTATCAACCTGATCCCTCGTTTCTACGATCCAACCGAGGGGCGGATCCTCATTGATGGCTACGATATTCGTGATGTCACGCTTCAATCTTTGCGCGCACAAATTGGGATTGTGTTGCAGGAAACCACTCTATTTTCAGGCACCATCCGGGATAACATTGCTTTCGGCAAACCAGACGCCACCATGGATGAAATTATCGCTGCGGCGAAAGCCGCTGCGGCGCATGATTTCATCATGTCGTTTCCCCAGGGCTATGATACCTTGGTGGGCGAGCGAGGGACAACGCTATCAGGGGGGCAAAAACAACGCATTGCCCTTGCGCGCGCCTTGCTTCTTAATCCGCGCATCTTGATCTTGGATGAGGCCACCTCGAATGTGGATGTGGCAACTGAGGTTCAGATTCAAACCGCATTGCAACAGTTGATGAAAGGGCGCACATCGTTTGTCATCGCACAACGTATCAGCACAGTAATGAACGCTGATTTGATTCTGGTGTTGGATCGAGGACAGATTGTCGCCCAGGGGCGACATGAGGACTTGCTTGAAGAGAGTGAGATTTATGCTGAGATTTACTCCTCACAGTTACTGGACGATGAAGCCCAATTTACCGCTGATGCTGTGATTCTACCTGGAGATTGAGTTCATTAGAACGGAGAACAGACGCTATGTTTCATGGTGGTCCACGTAACGCTTTGAACCGCGAAACCCTTAAGCCTCAGAACACCTTCCGAACCTTAGGGCGATTAGCCAGATATTTCGGAACTTACTGGCCCGTACTGGTGGGTGCCGTAGTGATGGTCATTGTTTCAACCTGGACCCAGGTGACCACCCCAGACCTGACAGGACAACTGGTGGATTGTTATTTGGCACCAGCGGCCTCAGGTGCCTTTGGCTCATCCTTTCCGGGTTTGGCTGCTTCGGGGGAGGCAGCACAATCGAACTGCTGGTTGAGCGTTGACCATGCGCCGCATGGGCTCACCCAAATGCTTGTTCGCAGCGTCTTTCAACTGGGTGGTTTTCCACTCCCTCCGGCGGATCCTTCACGATTGAGTACGGCAGATCGCTTGGCGGGCTTGGGACGCTTTGTACTGGTGATTGTTGTGCTTTATGTCTTGGGGGCATTGCTCACGGGCTTGACGTTTTATGCGGTATCTTGGACCGGGCAACATGTGCTACGTTCGTTACGAGTGAGTGTTTTTGAGCATTTGCACCGTTTGCCGCTCTCGTTTTATGCCGAAAATGAGGCTGGTGACCTGATGAGTCGTATTACCAACGACACGGAGGCATTGCAGCAAGCCCTTTCTTTCGCTTTGGTGAATGTGGCAAGTGGGGTGCTATTACTGGGTTGGATCATTTACAACATGTTTACAAAGAACACGGTATTTGCACTCCTGAGTGTTGCCGTTGCCCCGCTGATGTTGTTTGCTACGCTATGGTTCTCTTTGCAGGCGCGCAAGGCATTTCGACGTGCACGCCAGGAATTGGGTTCCATCAATGCTGAACTCCAGGAGACAATCTCGGCAGTGCGAGAGGTGCAGGCGTTCAACCGAGTGGAGGCCAACATCGAGCAATTTCGTCAGATTAACGCTGCCAATCGGGACGCTAATGTGCGGGCAGTCTCCTTTACGGCGGCGCTCTCGCCAACGTTAGAAGCGTTAGGCTATCTGGCTTTAGCCATCGTAACAGTGGTAGGAGGCACGGCGTTGTTGCGTGGTGCCCAACTAGGCGGTGAGGCGGTTTCATTGGGTCTGGTGATTACCTTTTTAGGATATGTACAGCGTTTCAACCAGCCTATTCAGCAGATTGCAGTGTTGTGGACGAATATTCAGAATGGTATTGCCGGCGCTGAACGCATTTTCAACCTTCTTGATATTGAGCCGACCATTCAAGATGCACCCGATGCCATTGAAATGCCCCCGATACGAGGCGAGGTGGAGTTTCGCAACGTCTCAGCGGAGTATATTAAGGGCCAACCGGTACTCAAGAATGTCTCGTTTGTGGCTAAACCCGGCCAGACGATAGCTATTGTGGGCCCAACCGGCGCGGGCAAGACCACCATGATAAACCTGATCCCGCGTTTCTATGATGTAACCAAAGGGGCGGTACTTATTGATGGGATTGATGTGCGGCGGGTGAAAGCCGAATCCTTGCGGCGACAGATTGGCATTGTTCTGCAGGATACATTTTTGTTCAGCACCACAGTAATGGAGAACATTCGCGTTGGTAAGCCCGATGCAAGTGATGAAGAGGTGATTGAAGCGGCGCGGTTAGCCCATGCGGATACGTTTATTGATCGTTTGCCTGAGAAGTTTCAAACGGTTTTGGGAGAACGAGGGGCAGGGCTAAGCCAAGGCCAGCGCCAACTACTGGCGATAGCCCGTGCCATTTTGGCAAATCCACGCATTCTGATTTTAGACGAGGCGACCTCCAGTGTAGATACGCGGACTGAGCGTCTGATTCAAAGTGCCTTAGAGCGCTTGCTGGAGGGACGTACTGCGTTTGTCATTGCGCATCGTCTCAGCACGATTCGTAATGCCGACATGGTGTTGGTGGTGCATGAAGGGGAAATTATTGAACGAGGGCGCCACGAAGAATTGCTGGCACAAAAAGGCTTTTACTATCACTTGTATATGAGCCAGTTCCGGCGCAATTTAGCCCTTGGGATGGGCAAAGATGGGCGTGAACAACCCACACCCCAACCTCTTTCGGCTTCTAAAGAGGCATAAAAACTGATTTATTTAACTAATGTAATGAGACCTCTATGTCAATTAGCACATAGAGGTCTCATTATATCTCTTTGTTATGCCCAGCCCTGGTTGCGGACGAAGTTGGTAATCACGGGGATTTCGAAGACCTCACCCCGATTGGCCTTGATGCCGTAATAAATGACCAGGACAATAGTAACAATTGGGCCAATGCACCATCCTACCACTGGGATAAAGCCCATCAAAATGTTAAAAACGATCAGAACAACACCAAGGATAAGGGCTTGCATAGTGTGGGCTTTGAGGAAGGGGCGGTTTTTCTTATCCTCAAGAAGAAGGATGATAATGGGGACAAGCGGGGTTAAGAGGTAAGCCAGCAGACCCCACAGACGATCATCGCTGGTAATTTCTTCAGGGGGAATTGAGAATTGGGTGCTCATCGCAGCCTCCAGATAAAGGGATTGAGAGAAAACTCTCTTTGACTTATTTTACAACTGTTATCGGAATTAGCAAACCCAAGATGGGAAAAAAGCAGGTGGCTTAAAGAGAGCCACCTGCTCAGTCGGATGGGAATTATTTTGAAAAGGCTATTTGCTGATCAACGGCAGGTAGTTAAGCCACTTGCTCTCCAGTGATATGACCTGTGCGGTTTGGGTTGTATTGTGGTGGTGCATGAGCAATATTCCCTTAAGACCAGTGGTCTCAGCGTGATCAAGATCATAACTGAAGGTCAATGTTTGAGGCACATCCTTATAGAAGGGCAGTCCCTCAAAGTCATCATCGGCTATCGTGTTGATAGTGAGGAGGGCCGGATGGCGCCAATCGTAGGTGTAGACCTCACTGACGTCTACTGGATTCTCGTCCTCCTGGTCACGACTGTAGGTCTCGATGTAAAAATCGAACTTGCCATCTGTGTCGTTTAGCCGGTATGCAGCGATGGGTAAGATGACCACGTTATTGTTGAAGGGCGCTGTATCTACCTCATCGGCAAAGAAGGCATTCAAGAGATAAGCATACCCTGAAGAAGTGTTTAGATTTAGCAATCGTGATAGGAACACATCAGAGGAATTTGAATTGTAGAGAACACTGGTATTATAAACGGCGAAGTCTGCTGTGCCATCCTGATCAGTGTCAATGTAGATGTCAAACTCCACCTCATTGGGTGTGTTCCAATCTGCCTGGGTGGCAATGGCAAAGTAAAGCGATGTATAATTATCCACTCCCCATTGCGGATAGTCGCTCATCACGCCAATGTACTTCAAGTCAGCGTGTTTAAGAGGTTGGGGCACAGGCGTCTCATCCGCATCCGTCCCAAGGAGCTCGAAGGCAGAGACGAGGGAGGGATAGTCTGCCAGCTCACTACCTTGTAAGGTAACCTTGATTGTGCCGGTTGGATTGGCTTTGTTGAGGATGATCTGAGAAGGTACAGCGGCCATGGCCGAAGCCGGACGTGCCACCGCATGGACGGGCAGGCGAAGCGCAGGTTGAGCACCACCTCCACTTGGGGTCAGCGTGATCAGCGCGGCGGCTTCACTTATCCAGTGGCGAGGGAGTCCGGCCTGAGTGGCATTTACTGTTACATCCCGAGTATGGGTCATTTGAGAGGCATCAGCAGTCAGTCTAACTTTGAAGGTCTTTTGTTGGCCTGGGCCAAGGCTGAGGGTTGTAAGCGGCGTATTATCCGGGTTGAGGAGTTCAAAAGTAACTCCAGGGATGCTTACGCGTTGATCGAGTGATACATTGTAATTAAATGTCTGGCTGGCGTGCTTATTGACAACCTTGACCACTTTCTCGGCGGTGTAGGTGCCTACAACCTCAATGTTTCCAAAAGAGACACTCACCGCTCCCTCGTCATTGGCGTTATAGAGCACCACAAAAGACCGCGCTGCTTGTTCCGCATCCACACGGCCAGCCCCGACCCGTCCTGCACCATACTTATTACCAGTTTGTCCACTCTCAGTGAACAGGTCATGGTTGGCTGTATTCATCACCAGGGCTTTGAGTTCTTCAACACTCCACGAAGGACGCAACTGGCGTAAGAGTGCCATCACTCCACTGATGTGTGGGGCAGCCATAGAGGTGCCATTAAAGGAGACTCCTTGATTCCCGGTTAACGCGGCTGTGGAGAATATTGTTTGTCCAGGGGCGGTAATATCGGGTTTTAGGAAAGAATCCCCTCGACGTGGTCCACGTGAAGAGAAGCGGGAAACCAGGTCGTTCAGCCCTGGATCGCTGGTGATAAAACTTCCCATCTTCTCATTGCTGAGGGAGACGGTAACAGACCCAGCCCCCAAGGCGGCCTTAAGTGCGCTGCCAACGCCTTGGGTGGTAATGGTGGCAGGAATGGTATTTGTTCCCGCAATAAGGATATCTAGATAGGGTTTTGTGTAAACAAGAATGACCCCCTTTGCGCCCGCGTTGTAGGCATTGCCCACTCGAGTAGCCGAACCACACTCATGGGTTTCACCATCAGGGAGGAAGGTCCAATCGAGTAGCGCAATAGTGTCAGTAAAATAATTGAGGGGGAATGAAGTACATCCTCCAGTATTGTCGGATGGAGGGAGCTTCAGAACACCAGTCACTGGTGAAGTCATTGCTGCCCAATTGTAATTGGCAGAGTGATATGAACCGTGCCATCCCTCAAGAGCCTTGTGCCCCGCAGGTGCTTCTGTGACCTTAAAGGCGTCCATGATGTCCTGGGCATCAATGGATGAGGCAACCGAAATCGCACGGGTGGCGACAGCAGGAGAGCCGGTGATGTAATAGGTGTCGTAGCTATTGCCTGCCGAGGCTACGACGATTACTCCTGCAAGCGCCGCGTTGTTACTGGCAATCGTAGACGTGTCGTATTCAGACCCGTATACTGAGCCCAGGGACATGTTGATGACATCCAGGTGATCTGAGAAGTCCCCATCACCGTTAGGATCCACCGCCCACTCGATCGCAAGATCAGTTACTGCGGTAGAACCTTCACAGCCGAATACGCGTAGTGCTACCAGTTGAGCCTTAGGCGCTACACCCGGACCAATATAGAAATTATTGGAATAGGCGTCAGGTCCGTAAGGTCCACTATAGGTGCTTCCATCTTGCAACACACCATAACCCGCTACGGTGCCGGCTACATGAGATCCGTGGCCGTTACAATCCATAGGGTCGGGGTCGGGTTGAGGAACGGGGTTGCCCGATACCCCGCTAGCATCATAGTCATCTCCAACGAAATCGTAGCCCCCAATGACCTTGACGCCTGGGTAATTGAGAACATCGCCTACAACTGTCGTATCGTTCTCATCATATCCCGTGCCGGGGCCGCCAAAGTTGGTGTGTAGATAATCAATCCCGGTGTCAATAATGCCCACTTTAATGCCATCACCGGTGTATCCAAGGTTAAGATTCCAGACTTGTGGAGCTTTGATCAGAGGGACACTGTAACTATTATCTAATGTCTTGAGGTTGAGCCGATGAATAGCCTTTACCCCTGAAAGTTGAGCGATTTGGGGAATCTTTTCGGCCTTAACACGCAAAGCCACCCCGTTATATACCCGCTGAGTTTGATAAACCACAAATTCAGTGTCACCAACAGCGGGCTTGACATTTTTCAATATTCCCTGGTTGAGAAGCGCGTTGATAAAACGATCTTGGGCTCGCTTGATGCGTTGAATTTGTGCCTGGGCGGCAGATACAGCTTCGTTTTCCGTGCGTACGGTTCGCTCGCGGGCATAGACTTGGGTAGCAGGTTCA